>CAVAUJ010000009.1:0-51939 GCA_963591995.1 Succinivibrio sp. | reverse complement strand
GTGGCAGCGATCGCGGGATTGCTCGTGTTCGCCTGCCCGATTCTGTTCCTTGGAATCGGGGTGAACTTCGGCAACCTCACGGGGCTTGTCGTGTCGGCTGTTTTTCTGGCCTTTGCACGGCACGGCAGCGCAGCGCCGCTTAGCTTTTCGGGGAACAGACGCTGGGTGGTCTTTGTGTTCTGGTGCCTTTTTGGCATCGGTGTCATCATAGGATTGCTGGAATCGCTTCTGATGCTGCGGGGCCTTCGGAACACACCGGCGCCGAAGGAGGATCTGCCGGTGCTGATCCTGGGATGCGGTGTGGAAAAAGGGAAACCGAGCACCATCCTCCGGGAGCGTCTGGATACGGCCTTGCAATATCTGGAGGAGCATCCGGAGTCCTCTGTCATTGTCTGCGGTGGAAGGGGGCCGGATGAGCTGATCTCCGAGGCGGAATGCATGGCGGTTTATCTGGAGGAGCACGGAATCGATGCCGGGCGCATCCACCGGGAGGATGCGTCAAGGAACACGAGGGAGAATCTGGCGAATGCGGCGGTCATTCTGGAGCGGGAACAGCTCGGCAAAAGGGCCGTGGTGGTGACCAGTGATTTTCATTGCTTCCGCGCAGGCGGCCTTGCCGCGGACAACGGAATCACGGCCTTCGCTCTGCCGGCGAGGACCTTCTGGCTGTTCCTGCCGACCTATTGGGTCCGGGAATGGTACGGCATTCTGTATCAGACACTTTGAGAAGGGGGACGACAGACCAACTGCCGAACATGCTTGCCGCAGAACGGCGGCAGGGAAGGGGGATTGCATGAAGGAACAACACAACCGAATGGTGAACGAGGGGGATTACCGGCAGAGCCCGTCCTATACGGCGCCGGACAAGGAAAAGGAGCGGCTGATCAAAAGACTGGGGGAGATGATCACAGACCGCTATGCGGTCAAGCTCACGCACTCGCTGCAGACCGATGATCCGGAGTACTGGGCGCTGGATGCGGTGCTGACCAAGGAAGAAGCCAGGTTCATGCTCAGCTTCGGGAAGACCAGGGTGCCGTACCGCACGCGGGAGCTGGCAAAGAAAAACCACATGTCCGAAGAGGAGGCGCAGAAAATCCTCGATCATCTGGTGTGGATCGGTGTTGTGGAAATGAATCGGGAGAACAGCGAGAGGGAGCGGCAGTACAATGTGCCGATCTTCGTCCCCGGCTCTGCGGAGTTCATGATGATGCAGGAGCCGCTGACGAAGGAGCATCCGGAGCTGGCGACCTTTTTCAATCTGATGACGCAGATGCCGCTGGAGGGACTGACGCCGATGCTTCCTCCGGGAGGCGCAGGCGTCGGCATGCATGTCATTCCCGTTGAGAAGGCGATCGAAACGAGAAACGAGTCTGTGAGCGTAGAGCACATCTCTCACTGGCTGAACAAATATGACAAATATTCGGTGGGGCTGTGCACCTGCCGCAAACAGCAGGAAATGCGCGGAGAGGGCTCCGGCGATGTGTCGGGAGAATTCTGCATCGGTGTCGGCGACATGGCGGAGTTCTGTGTCGTCCGGGGAACCGGCCGCTACATTACCTATGAGGAGGTGCTGGAAATTCTGCAGCGTGCGGAGCGTCACGGCTTTGTGCATCAGATTACGAACATCGACGGTGAGGACAAGATTGTTGCGATCTGCAACTGCGCGCCGGGGGTGTGCAACGCACTGCGCACATCGCAGCTCTACAATACGCCGAATCTTTCCAGATCGGCCTACCGCGCCCATGTGGAGCGGGACAAATGTGTCGCCTGCGGGAAGTGCGTGGAGGTCTGTCCGGTCGGCGCAGCAAAGCTCGGACAGAAGCTGTGCCGCAAGAACGGAGAAGAGGTCACCTATCCGAAAACACTTCTGCCGGATGCGACAAAATGGACGGCGGACAATTGGAATCCGAATTACCGCGAGGACGCCAAAATCAATTGCTATGATTCCGGGACAGCCCCGTGCAAAACCGCCTGTCCCGCCCACCTTTCCGTTCAGGGCTATGTGAAGATGGCCGGCGAGGGACGCTACCTGGAGGCATTGAAGCTGATCAAGCAGGACAATCCGTTCCCTGCCGTCTGCGGTGCGATCTGTAACCGCCGGTGCGAGGATGCCTGTACGAGAGGGCAGGCGGACAGTCCGATCGCCATCGATGAGATCAAGAAATTCATTGCGCAGAGAGAACTGCGGGAGGAAACCCGCTACGTTCCCGTCTGCGAGAATCCGGAGGGAAAGCTCTGGGGGCCGGATTACAAAATGGCTGTAATCGGCGCAGGACCCGCAGGGCTGACCTGTGCCTATTATCTTCGGGAACGGGGGTATGATGTTACGGTGTTCGAGAAGGAGGAGCAGCCGGGCGGTATGCTGATCTACGGCATTCCCAATTTCCGTCTGGAGAAGGATGTTCTGAAGGCGGAGATCGATGTGCTGCGACGGATGGGAGTGGAGTTCCGCTGCGGAACAGAGGTCGGCCGCGATGTCACGCTGGCGCAGCTGCGCAAGGAGGGCTATAAGGCCTTCTATCTGGCCATCGGTCTGCAGGGCGGCAGAAAGGCGGAGGTACCGGGGGAGGACGCCCTTGGTGTGATGTCCGGAGTAGCCTTCCTGAAGGAGGCGGCAAGAGGACTGCAGCCGGGCGGTGATGCGGATTCGCTGCGGCTCCGGGGAGACGCGGTCGTCATCGGAGGCGGAAATGTAGCGGTGGATGTGGCAAGGACTGCGGTGCGCTGCACCGACGGCACCGTCACAATGCTGTGCCTGGAGAGTGCGGAGGAAATGCCGGCTGCGGCGGATGAGGCGGCGGAGGCAACGGAGGAGGGCGTTCAGATCCGGAACGGCTGGGGACCGAAGGAGATTCTGACGGAAGAAGTGCCTTTGGCGGATGGAATGCTCCTGAAAAAGGTAACCGGTGTGGTTTTCCGGCGCTGCACAAGGGTGAAGGATGCCGACGGCCGCTTTGCCCCGCAATACGATGAGACCGATACCATCACCGTTCCCTGCAGCAACGTGCTGATGGCCATCGGACAGACCGCGGAATGGGGCGAGCTGCTGGACGGAACCGGAGTCAGGCTCGGACGCGGCGGGTGCGCCGTGCACGATGCACTCACCTTCCGGACCGATGAGCCGGATGTTTTCGTCGGCGGCGATGCAGGGCACGGAGCCGGGTTCGCGATTGATGCCATTGCAGACGGCAAGAAGGCCTGCGAGTCCATGCACCGGTATGTGCATCCGGGGCAATCCCTTACGATCGGCCGGGATCGGAGAGAATTCACCGAGCTGAACAAGGACGACATTCAGCTCCCGTCGTATGACCGCACGTCGCGGCAGATTCCGGGTCATAGGCCGGGCGATCCCAAGGGAACCTTCCATGATCTTCGGGAGCCCTTTACAGAGGAGCAGGTTCGGGCGGAGGCAGGACGCTGTCTTGGGTGCGGTGCCATGACGGTAGACGAGAACCGCTGCATTGGCTGCGGGCTGTGCACGACGCGCTGTGCGTTCGATGCCGTTCGTCTGGAGAGAGATCTTCCGGAGGCCTCGCAGATGGTGGCCACGGAGGACAAGCTGCCGGTGGTGGCGCGGTATGCACTGAAGCGGCAGCTGCGGATTCTCCGCGAGGGACGGAAGGGATGAAATGCCGCCCGGGCTCGTATCGGAGAATTCGCCTGCGCGAAATTCTCCTCGCATGCCGCGCAGAAAACCCGGCGGAGAGGAAGGGGAGAGCATGCATGAAATGGGGATTGTCATGCATCTGGCAAAGGTGCTGGATGAGACGGCAGAGGAAAATAAGATTACACGGATCGGCTCGGTGACGCTCGCTGTGGGTGAGGTTTCCGGCATCATGACCGACTATTTTGAGGAATGCTGGGATTTCTTCAAGGTGAAATCTCCCTGCCTGAGGGATGCGCAGCTCCTCATTCAGACCATTCCGGCGGTCACCTGGTGTGATCATTGCAAACGGGAATATCCGACGCTCCCCTACGGAAAGGAATGTCCCTATTGCCACAGCGCAGAGACCTGGCTGTCGAGAGGGAATGAGTGTATTATCAGGGAAATTACCGCGCAGTAACAGGCAGGGCGGCGCGTGGGAGCGCTGCCCTGCGACATGAGAACAGGAAAGGGACAAAAGACGTATGACGGTGACCAATCTGGATGCAGCCAAAAGGCGGCTGGAGCCGGCTCAGGAAGCGGGAAAAGAGGACGCGGCAGTGGCTGCCGCGAGGACGGAACCGGGGACAGAACCAAAGAACGGAAAGGAGCAGGCGGCAGGAGAGAAGGGGAAGAGCCGGAACCGGCAGACGGCACTGCCGCCCTCGCCGGAGGTGCTGCGGCTGCAGTACAGCTACGAGCTGGAACGCAGCCGCGAGGTTTCCAGCAGCGTCAATCGGCTGACCATGGTAATCCCGGTGATGATCTTCGTGGTGTGCCTGATGCTGGGAATGATCGCGCCGATGTGTACGAACAACATCTCCATGCATATTTTCCTGATCCTGGGCGTTGCGGACATCATTGTTCTCCTGGGAGGGCTCGTGGTGGCCTGCACCGTACATTTCTATATTCTGAATCCGGCGCCCCCGCAGACCGAGGAGTATGAGTGGATGATCAAGATGAAGCGGGATCTTCAGCGGGGGAACAACTGGCGGGCCTGGCTGGTCTTTGCGGCAACGCTCCTCATCTATGTTTCCGCGGCGATTACACTGGCGATGCTGATCCTGTGCCTGATCGGGAGATAGGAAATCGGCAGGCAGGATATCCGCAGCAGGATATCAGCGGGAGGAAGGTATGCCGCATGCGGCGGATTTTCCTGCAGGTCTGCACGATCTGCGGGAACGGAAAGGTGAGAGAAAATGATACAGGCAGTGTTGTTTGATATGGACGGAACCCTGTTCGACAGCGAGCGGTTGTACGGCGAGGGATGGATCCGGGCGGGGCTTACGCAGGAGCAATACCGTCAGCTCATCGGCCGCAGCCGCACGAACAATGACGCGATGCTGGTGTCATGGGGGTTTGATCCGCTGCAGCTGCGGAAAATCCGCGATGCGGCGGTGGAGGAGGCCCTGCAAAAGGAGGGGATTTCCGTGAAGCCGGGGGTCAGATCCTGTCTGCAGTGGCTGCAGGAAAAGGGAATCCCGGCGGCGGTTGCAACGTCGAGCCCGAAGGAAACGGCCGAGAGGTATCTTCGGATGACCGGGCTGGAGTCGTATTTTGCCCTTGTGCTCAGCGGGAGCAATCTGGAGCGCGGAAAGCCGTTTCCGGACATCTTTCTGGAGGGGGCACGGCTGCTGGGTGAGAGGCCGGAGAATTGTCTGGTGGCAGAGGATAGCTTCAACGGCGTGCGCGCAGGCCGCAATGCCGGAATGTATACGGTGATGATCCCGGATCTGATTCCGGCAGATGATGAAATGAGAAGACTTGCCGACGCCGTTCTGCAGAGCATGGAGGAGCTTCCGGCCTGGATCGGCAGAACAAATGCGGACGGATCCGCCGCACGCAGCTAGTTATTTTGCAAACGATGTACTGGTCTGAGTGAGAAGGAAGGAGGGTCCGAAGAGGATCCTTGCGAAAAGGTGAGGGAGAGCCCCGGGGGCGACACAGAATGAAAATTGTGTTCATGATTCTCCATTACGGCGACCCTGCCGTGACGCGGCGGTGTGTGGAATCCATTGAGGCCCTGGAGAGAGAAGCAGGATCGGAGACGGAGATTGTGGTGGTGGACAACGATCCTGCATCGCGGTTCGACGCTGCGGCCGGGGAGAAGGACGCAGTGTCGGGAGAAGAGGCGGCGGGGGTGCGATCCGAAGACGCCGCAGCAGGCGCTGCGGGAGTGCAGACGGTCGTGCTGAAGGAGGCCTGCGGATTTTCGCGTGCCAACAATCTCGGCTACGCATGGATTCGCGGACACTGCCGGGCGGATGTTTTGGTTGCGTGCAACAATGACCTCATCTTCCGGCAGCGGGATTTCTGCCGGCGGCTGCTGCGGATCCTGCAGGAGGAAGAGGCACCGGATGTTCTGGGACCGGACATTCTGGACGCGGAAACGAAGCGCCGTCAGAATCCGCTGGACACCGCCTGCAGAACGCGGGCGGAGGCAAAGCGCACCATCCGGCGGAACCGATGGGCCGGAAGGCTGCTGCCGCTGCTGTATCCTGTTGTTGACCGGTATCTGCGGCGCGCGGAAGAGGGCGGCGGTGAGCCGGAGAATCCTGCAAAGGCGGCAGGGATGTCCCGCAAGACAGAGGAGAGGCCGGTTGTCCTGTGCGGTGCCTGTCTCATCTTCGGCCCCGGATTTCTCGGAAGGGAAACGGAGCTGTTCACACCGGAGACGCAGTTCTATTACGAGGAATATATTCTGGCCAGACGCTGCGAACGCGCAGGCTATCGGATGCGGTATCGGCCGGAGCTGGCGGTGCTGCACCGGTCCGGTGCGGCGACGCGGGGGAGATTTCGGGAACGAAGGGCGTATGTTGCGCAGAAGCTGCGAAGGACGGCAGATGCCTGCGAGGTATATCTTGCCATGCTGGATGCAGACCGGGAAGAATGAAGAAACGGACCACAGCCAAAGAGCCACCGTCTTGAGACGGTGGCCCTTTGGCTGCATGTTCTTTTGCTGTTCGTAAGGAAACGACGGATTTCCGGGGGAATGGCAGAAGGAGCTCCCGGCTTCTCAGAGCTTCGGGAGGTAGTCTTCCCGGGCAATCCCTGCGGAGGCCGCTACAACAGAAGTCTTGTCCCGGTAGGACAAGGGCTTCCCCTCTGCATCCGTCACCTTTCCGCCGGCGGCCTCGAGAATGCAGGCGGCCGCGGCATAATCCCACAGATGAATGCGCAGCTCGAAATACATGCCGATGCGCCCGGAGGCGACCATGCACATATCCCAGGCGGCGCTGCCGCTGCGCCGGATGTCGATACAGCGGGCAAGGTACGCATAGGCCAGATCAAAGGATTTTCTGGCGAGCTCTTCGTAGTAGGGGGTGGTTCCCATGAGAATCAGACTGTCCGCCATGGAGTCTTCGCCGGTATGAATCGGTTCTCCGTTTTCCCATGCGCCGACCCCGATGATGCCGGTGAAGAGCTGGTCGGAAAAAGGATTGTAAATGATGCCCATCCAGGGACTGCCGTCCCGGAGCAGACCGATGCTGGTGACGCTCGGCGGATAGCCCTTCATAAAATTGGAGGTTCCGTCAATGGGATCGATGACAAAGGTATAGCCGGACGCATATTCCGGAAGAAAGACGGCGGCACCGTCCTCCTCGCCGACGAAATGTGCTTCGGGCAGGAGCTCCTGCAGCCGTTCCATGAGGAACCGCTGGACGCGCGCGTCGTATTCCGTGACGAAATTGGCGTGTCCCTCCTTGGTGCGGCGACTCCTGGCGTGTCCGGCGCCCTCCAATATGATCTGCCCGGCCTCTCTGGCCAGTGCGGCAATGGCGTCTCGAAGTGCCGCCTCATCGATTTCTCCTGCGGAAGTCCTGATCTGCTGCATTGAAATTCCTCCATGATCCATGCGGTGTCTGCGTTGCAATCCGGATTTTCTCATCGCCCATTCGCCGCCTGCCATGCCTGCGTCGCTACGGAACCGGCTCGTCGGCCGGCAGCGAATCGATGTACCGGCATTATTATAGAACTGCCGTACTTTTCTCGTAAAGCCTTGTGCGCCTGTGCTATCATAAGCAGCATGCATGAAAATCAGCCGCGGATTTTTCTGAGGGTGCGTGTCCAAAACGCAGGCGCCGCGGACTTCGACAAGAGGGAACGGAATATGTCTTTTCTGACAGTTGTTGTGTGTCTGATCGCCGGAATCGGAGCGGGAGTCGGGACAGGGTTTGCAGGGCTTTCCGCCGCGGCCTTCATCGGACCGCTCCTCATCGGGCTGGTGGGAATTCCCGCCTATCAGGCGACGGCCATCGGGCTGGCCTCGGATGTGCTGGCCTCTGCGGTGTCGGCCTGGACGTATCACAGGGCGGGGAACATCGACCGCGAGAACGTCGGGAGCCTGCTTGCTCTCGTGCTGGCGGGAACGGCGGCGGGGAGCCTGGCGGCGCAATACATTCCCAACGGCACCTTGGGACTCCTTTCCATTGCAGGATCGTTGTTTCTCGGCTGCCAGCAGCTGCTCCAGGCCGTTCGACGTCAGGAGAAGAGCGCGTCCCTGCCGCTGCCGGAGACACCGAAATGGCGCCGGGCGGAGCGTATTGTGTGCGGATTGTGGATCGGCTTTGTCTGCGGCTTTATGGGAACAGGCGGCGGAATGATGATGCTCCTCGTTCTGACGATTGTGATGGGAGACGATTTGAAGACGGCGGTCGGTACCAGCGTGGTGATCATGACCTTCACGGCGCTGTTCGGCTCCGGGCTGCATTTTTATCTGAAGGGACTGCCGGATGGGAGGATCCTTGCGCTGTGTGCACTGACGACGCTGGCAGCGGCAGGAATATCGGCCCGCGTAGCCAACCGTATGAGCCCTCTGGCGGCAAAGGCCGTGGTGGGAATCCTGCTGACGGCCATGGGAGCGGCGATGATCGTTTTCCGGTGTCTGGGGCTTAGCTGAAACAGCGGAGACATAAATGAAAGAAGCATCGCGACGGGGGAGTCGCGATGCTTCTTTCTGCAAGGGGAAAAGGAACTCCATAATTACTTGAATTGTGGAGTTGTCGTATCAGAACGGGCGGCGGAGGGGGGTGCCGACACCGTTCAGCATTGGCGTTTTCAATCACCCGGATGTCTTCGGAACTCTTGGTTCCTCGTTCCTTGTGATGTTTGTATGATAGCAGGCGGTTTGCTATAATACGTGCCATAATTTATTGGAAATTAGCCAAAATCCGGAAGAGCTGCCGGCCGGGACGGCCGGACACGGGGGCGAGGCGCTTCCCGGCAGCATAGAAGAGCCGCAAAGAGCAGAGGTGTATGTGAGAGCACAGTACGAATCCATTCCCAACAATCTGGAAATATATTATCAGCCGGCAAGACACTTCCGGCCGCACATCCACGACCTGCTGGAGGTGGTCTATGTGCTGCAGGGGACACTGGAGATCGGCATCGACGAAGAGCTGTATCACATGGAGAAGGGAGATCTTGCACTTATTTTTCCCGGAAAGATACACCATGCACAGTGCTTTGGCGATCCCGACATCAGTGCCAAAATGCATCTTCTGGTGAACCTGTCGCTGACGGGGATTCTGGCGCAGAAGCTGTCGGACACGCAGCCGGAGAACCCGGTGATTCCTGCCGCGCAGGTGGATCCGGATGTGATTTACTGCCTTCGGCGGCTGTACCGCGAATATGGACGGGATGAAAAGGGCGTTCGGCTCAAGGAACAGCCGAAGGCACCGGATCTTAGCCAGAAGGCGCTGGAAAAGGCGGCGCTGGAAATGGAACGGATTGCAAAGCAGTCCTATGTGATGCTGATCCTCTCCAGAAGCCTGCCGAAGCTCCACCTGGTGGAGCGGCCGGACGAGAGCCAGGCAGATCTGGTGCATCAGATTGTGGCCTACACGGCGGCACATTATCGGGAGCCGATGACACTGACGGACATGGCGGAGCATCTCTATGTGAGCCCCTACACGGTCTCTCGCGTGTTTTCATCGGTATTCTCAACGAATTTCAACGGTTATCTGAATGACATGCGGCTGGACAGCGCATGCAGCATGCTGCACTACAGCGACAAGTCCGTGACAGAAGTGAGCATTGATTCCGGCTTCGAATCGCAGAGGACCTTCAACCGGGTGTTCAAGGATCGGATGCATATGTCGCCCAGGGAATACCGGACGAAAATGCGCGCAGCCGATCTGCAGGAACAGACATAAAAACGCAGCGATGGAACAACCTCAATGTGGCCGGCCGAAGGAGCTATACCTGTTCTCCGGCATAGCGGCAGAGGGCCTCGAAGGTTTCCTGACTGATGTCGTGCTCGATCTTGCAGGCATCCTCACGGGCCTGCTCCGGTGCTACCCCGATGTGGATAAAGAAATCGGTGAGAGCCTTGTGGCGGGTGTAAATGCTGCTGGCAATCTTCATGCCGGATTCGGTGAGGACCAGCATGCCGGCGGCATCGGTGGTCAGATATTCATTCTCGCGCAGACGCTTGGTGGCGTTGGAGACACTGGGCTTGGAAATTCCCAGCTGCTCTGCCACATCCGTGGAGCGGACGTATCCCTGTCTCTCATGGATCATCAGGATGGCTTCCAGATAATCTTCTGCGGATCTTCCGATGGTCATAACTTCCTTTTCTTTCCTGCCGCAGGCACGTAATCCGGAATCGGCGACAATGCAGAGCGCCCTTCGCAAAACCGCTGCAGCGCAGCTCTTTGCGCATGTGGCATTCCTGCCGGAGTCGATGTACCGGTCCGCGGCACGCAGGGAGAATGTCGCGGAGGCGAATTCCCCGATGCAATGTAACCAATGCGATGTAAATTACCGGGTGCTAAACGGATAAAATTGACGTGGTCTGAACAACAGGTCAGAACTATAAACAGGTGTTAGCACCGATTAACAGAGTAACATTTTTGAAGAAAAAAAACAAGCAGTGCCGTATTTGACCATTCGGAGTCGTCCGCCTACAATAGAAACGTTGAAAAAGCGCAGCGTAGGAACAGGACGGAGAATTTACATGCTGGAACAGATATCTATTTTTTCGGAGAATGAAAAAGGTGCCTTGAGCCGGATGACCGGGATCCTGATGGAGAACAACATCAATCTGCAGGCCATGATCGTCAACGACAGTGCGGAGTTCGGGATTGTGCGGTTTCTTCTGGAGGATGCAGGCAATGCGCAGAAGATTCTGGAGAGAGAGGGGTATCTCTGCCATACGGATGCGGTTTATGCCGCAGTCATTTCCGATGAGGTGGGCGGCTTGAACAAGCTGTTAAGAGACATCGCAGAGATCGGGATTAACATCGATTACATTTACATGTCCCATGACCGGGAGCAGGGAGACCCCATCGCGGTGTTCCATTCCAGGGATCTGGAGGGAGTGGAAGAGGCCCTGACCTGGCGGGGATACCGAATGGTATAGGACGGCGGCGATCGCAGAAGCCTGCAACGCGGAAGAGGCCGGCGATCGCAGAAAATTGCGGCACGGAAGATGGCAGCGGGAAGGGGCCGCGCGGTTCTCCCCCCTGCAGAAAGGAGCGTTTGAACGATATGCGTGATCTGAAGCAGACCAAACTGAGCGAAGAGGAAATCTACAACGGCTGCATCCTTCGCATGCGCAAAGACCGGGCACAGCTGCCGGACGGACAGCTCGTGGATCGCGAGGTGGTGGAGCATCCCGGCGGTGTTGCCATCGCCCTGGAGGACGAGAAGGGCGAATTCTATATGGTGACACAGTGGCGCTATGCGCAGGAGCAGGTCACGCTCGAGTTCCCCGCCGGCAAGAAGGAGCCGGGAGAGGATCCCATGGAAACGGCCAAACGCGAGATTGTCGAGGAGACCGGCTATGAGGGAACCGACTGGCGGATTCTGGGCTCCATGATGCCGACGCCGGCGTACGATACGGAGGTCATTGAGCTGTATTACGCGCGAAAGGGCGCCTTCAAGGGGCAGCATCTGGACAGCGACGAGGATCTGGACGTGCGCACCTATTCACTGGATGAGCTGGTGCAGAAGGCCGTGGACGGAGAGCTGCGGGATGCGAAGACCATGTACATGGCACTGCTGCTGCAGGAATTGAAGCGTCGCGGTGAGATCTGAGGAAAGGAAGAAGCCGGAATGAGTACGAGTCTGTCGCTTCGCAACGTGGAAACCATTCTCTTCACCTACGGGAGAGAGATCATGGATTCCGAGGAGTTTCAGAGTGCGTTCTGCCAGATCCATCATATGCGGACAACGGTGGCCGAGCATTCCATCAATGTGGCGGTGATCAGCATCCTTCTGTGCCTCGTGCTGGCAAAATTGCATTGTGCGGTTGACCTGCAGGCGGTGGTACAGGCCGCCCTCTGCCATGATCTTGGCATCCTCGGGCGGCAGGAGAAATATCACAGCAATTATCAATGCTGCCGGCAGCATCCGGTGGATTCGGTGGAAGTGGCCAAGAGGATCCTTGGGGATTACGACGATAAAACACTCAAAATCATTGAAACCCATATGTGGCCGGCAAGACCCGGACGACCGCATTCGCTGGAAGGCTATGTCGTGACACTGGCGGACAAGTATGCGGCCATCCGCGAGGTGTCGGCCGCCTCTTATCACAGCCGCCACATCGCGGTGAATCCGGGCACCTCCCTTGCCAAGTAGAGAACCTGCCGAACCGTGCGTCTGTCAGATCGTGAATCTGACAAACAGAGAACCTGACGGGCACAGGACAGCTGTCCTGTGCCCGTCAGGTTCGAAAAGGCGGCTTCCGGAAGAGCACTCACGCGAACAGGGAGTCGGCATAGCGGACGGAGGCCATGGCATCCTTCCCGTAGAAATCGGCGCCGATGGCATCGGCATACTCCTGTGTCATGACGGCACCGCCGACCATGACGCGGCAGTCGGGTTTCCGGCTGCGCAGCTGGCGGATGGTCTCCTCCATGCTGACCACGGTGGTGGTCATGAGTGCAGAGAGACCGACCAGCGTCACATCCTCCCGGAGGGCTGTTTCGACAATGACCTCCGGGGGCACATCCTTTCCCAGATCGAGCACCTCATACCCATAATTTTCCAGCATAACCTTTACAATGTTCTTGCCGATGTCATGAATGTCACCCTTTACGGTCGCGAGAATCACCTTTGCCTTGATTTTCTGCGGCTGCCCGGCCATGGATTCCTTGATGACGGCGAAGGCAGCCTTGGCGGCCTCTGCACTCATGAGGAGCTGCGGCAGGAAGACCGTGCCCTTTTCAAAGCCCTGTCCCACGACATCCAGCGCGGGAATCAGCTCCTCGTTGATCAGGTCGAGACCGGACCGGGAGGTGAGCCCCTCGGCGGTGGCCGCCGCAGCGCTCTCCTTCATGCCGCGCTGGATTGCCTGGTAGAGAGGCCGCCGGGAGAGTTCGGAATCCTGCGCACTGTCGCCGGAAGCAGCGGTGCCGCCGGGGGCAGAGGCCGGATCGGCGATCACGCTGCCGCGCTTTGCGGCGGGCACATAATCATGGTAGGCCCCGATGTATTCCATGCACTGCGGATCCTGATCGAGCAGGGCGAGGCTGGCGCGATAGGCCTGCATCATCGGCTCATTTCCCGGATTGATGATGGCGCAGGAGAGGCCGTTCTGCATGGCCATGGTCAGGAAGTGAGAATTCACCAGCTCCCTTGCCGGCAGTCCGAAGGAAATGTTGGATACGCCGAGAATGGTGTGGCCGTGCAGCTCATCCCGCACGCGCCGCAGGGTTTCCAATGTGGTGAGCGCACCGCTGCTGTCGGAGGAAATGGTCATGCAGAGGCCGTCGATGACCAGATCCTTTCGCGGAATTCCGTAGTGATCGGCTGCGGCGTAGAGCTTGCGCGCAACGGCCATGCGGCCGTCGGCGGTCTCCGGAATGCCGTCCTCATCCAGAGCAAGGCACACGAGGACGCCGCCGTAGCGCGCGACGAGGGGCATGACCGCGGCGATGTTCTCCGCCTTTCCGTTGACGGAGTTGATCATGGGCTTGCCGTTGTAGCAGCGAAGGGCCCGCTCCAGTGCGCAAACATCCGTGGTATCGATCTGCAGAGGAAGTCCGGTGACGCCCTGCAGACGCTTTACCACGGTTTCCATCATGGCGGGCTCATCGATTTCCGGGAGACCGACGTTGACGTCGAGGATGTGGGCGCCGGTGTCCTCCTGATTGAGGCCCTCCTGCAGAATATAAGGGAGATCGTTCTCCCGGAGCGCCTGTTTGAAGCGCTTCTTGCCTGTCGGATTGATGCGTTCGCCGATGATGACGCAGCGCGGTCCGATTTCCACCGCCTGCGAGAAGCTGGTGACCACGGTGGTTTGCTTCGGAACCGGAGGGTGGAAGGGGAGAGCGGAAAGAGCGGCAATTTCCCTGCGGATGTGCTCGAAGGTGGTGCCGCAGCAGCCGCCGGCCACCTGAATGCCGAGGGAGGCCAGCTCGGTCATGGTCCGGGCAAAATCTTCCGGCGTGACGTCGAATACGGTTCGTCCGTTTTCCTCCCGGGGAAGACCGGCATTGGGATTGACAATAACCGGAATGGAGGCGGCACGGACGAGTCGCTCCACAATGGGCTTCATTTCGTGAGGGCCAAGGGAACAGTTGACGCCGAGAGCGTCCACGCGAAGGCTCTCCAGCAGGGGAACCACGGCCTCCACGCCGGCACCGGTCAGGAGCTGTCCGTTGCGGTCAAACGTGGTGGTGGCCAGGATGGGAAGGCTGCAGGTTTCCCGGGCAGCCAGCACAGCGGCCTTGAGCTCATAGGTGTCATTCATGGTTTCAATGAGAACCAGATCGGCGCCGGCCTCCTGTCCGATGCGGATGATGCGGGAGTAAACCTCCACCGCACGCTCGAAGGCAAGGTCGCCCAGAGGCTCGAGGAGCTTTCCGGTGGGCCCGACATCCAGGGCAATCCAGGCATCTGCCTCGCGGCCGCAGTCGGTGCGCGCCTTCCGCGCAAGGTCTACGCCGGCACGGATGATTTCCTCGAGATTGTCCGGATATTTCAGCTCATTGGCCCCGAAGGTATTGGCATTGATGATGTTGGCACCGGCCTGCAGGAAGCCGGTATAGAGATCAGAGATGATGTCCGGGTGGGTCAGATTCCACAGCTCCGGCAGCTCGCCGCCCTTGAGGCCGCGTGATTGAAGATAGGTGCCGGTGGCTCCGTCGCAGAACAGCCATTGGCGGCCGAGAACATCGCGGAGGTTGGGACGTGTCATAATAGCTCCTTTCTGCAGAGCATTGATCCATGCGATCCACCGGAGGGTGCTAAGGAAATGCTGATTGAATCAGCATTTCCTTAGCGCTGCCGTGCGGACCGGAACAGGCTTCATCGCCGGAAGCTGCAGGTGTCGCGGTGCCCGCAGACCTCGCAGCCTGCCGGAACGCAGGGCTCCTCGTGCCCGGAGAGTCCGATCATGGCAGTGACGGATTTGCTGGGCACCATCAGAAGAGAATCCGTAAGGGAAATGCCGCAGCTTGCGGGCATCTGCAGCAGGGTCTCGAAATCCTTTTGAAGCGTCAGAGGGACATCGCCGTAGCCGGGTGAGAACCGCGGCCGGGCGTAGAGCCCCTTTTCTCTCATCGTGGCGGCAATCCGCCGGTTGACCTCATCACACCAGGCCTCCGCCATGGCCGCACCGGCGGCCTGAAATACGGCGGCCTCGGCCATGCTGACAGCCTCGGCCCGGCGAATGAGAAAATCTGCCCCGGGACCGATGGTGGCTGCCATCAGAACCACCTGAGAACATCCGGAAAGCGTGCGGGAGAGCGCCCGGCTGGTAAAGGTCATGCTCTGAATGCGGAAGCGGGCAGCCGTCCCGTTCGCAGGAGACGGCCGCGTTACCTCCAGCGGATAGCATTCCCACGCGGCTCTCGGCCGGCAGGCGGCCTGCAGCCGGCAGGCGCAGCTCTCGATCTGAGCGGCAGAGACGGCATCCGGCGCGACGCCGCGATAACCGAGATATCTTGCAATTTCCCTTCGGGGGATGTCAATGCGCTCCCCGGCTTCCTCCAGACGCGTCATGGTCAGTTGTCCAGGATGGAGGAGAGGGAAGCCATGATGCCGGCGGCGATGTCCGGCTTGTTCATCGAGTACACATGGATGTGCGTGACGCCGTTGGCAATCAGGTCAATGATCTGCTCCGTGGCATAGATGATGCCGGCCTGCTTCATTTTCGCCGGGTCATTGCCGAAGCGGTCCACCATCATGCGGAAGCGGGGCGGAATCGTGGAGCCGGACAGCGCCACGCTGCGGGCCACCTGCCGCTGATTGGTGATGGGCATGATGCCGGGGAGGACGGGGACGCGGATGTCGGCCTCCCGTATGCGGTACAGGAAGTTGTAGAGCATATTGTTGTCAAAGAACATCTGCGTGGTGAGAAAGTCTGCTCCGGCCTCCACCTTCTCCTTCAGATGCAGGACATCCTCCGAGGGGCTGGCGCATTCGACATGCCCCTCCGGATAGCAGGCGGCGCCGATGCAGAAATCCTCATCCAGAGATTTGATGTCGCAGATCAGCTGGCTTGCGTGGTCATAGTCATAAACCGAGCGGCCCTCCTTGGGAATGTCGCCCCGAAGCGCCATGATGTTCTCAATGCCGTTTTCCCGGTACATGCGGAGCATGTCCCGTACACCGTCACGCGTGGAGGAAACGCAGGTGAGGTGGGCGAGGACGGGCGTGTGATATTTGTTCTGCAGATCGGCCGCGATGGAAGCCGTGTGCCGGGAGGTCCCGCCGCCGGCGCCGTAGGTGACGCTCATAAAGGCCGGCCGGAGGGCGGCAATCTGCCGTGCAGCCGCTTCTACGTCCGCGTACTTGTCATCGGTTTTCGGAGGAAATACCTCAAAGGAAAGGGTGACCTCGTGTTCATCAAAAATCTGAGTAATCTTCATTGAGAAACCTTCGTGCTGCGTCCGAAGAAGGGCAGCAATGCGTGCTGAACGGTTACGTATCAATTGGGGTCGGAAGGCATCCAATGCCTCTTTTGGAACAATAGCACGAATCGGGACGCGATTCAAACCGCAGCACAGGAACAGAACCCCAACGCCGGCCCGGTGCTGCGCTTTGTTCGCACAGATACTTTACAGCATGGTAAAAAGAGTTTACCATGCACACCAAACGCAGAGTAGAGCCCTAAGCGGTCAGTGCCTTTGAGACGGGGAGTTGTTCGAAGGACGAAGCGGAGGAATCCCACGGTTTAGAGCTCGCATCCCGCTGCACAGGAGACAGCCTGTCTTCTTTGCGGTCAGGGACGGCAAAGGAGGTTGTATGTCGAAAAAACTATCTACGAAAACGTTGGTGCTCCTTTCTGTTCTTGTGACGCTTCAGATCATTCTCGCAAGATTCTGCTCCTTCAACGCATGGAATACCAGAATAGGGCTTGGCTTCATTCCCGTGGCGCTGGCCGGTGCGTTTTTCGGCCCGGTGCCGGCGGCGATGGTGGGTGCGGTGAGTGATGTCCTGGGCGCCGTGCTGTTTCCGTCCGGGACGTATTTTCCGGGCTTTACCCTGACGGCGGCCTGTATGGGAGGCGTCTTCGGCCTCTTCCTCGGAAAGGGGCGGCTGCAGCTGCCGGGGATTCTCATGGCGGTGGGCCTCAATCAGATTGTTTTCAGCCTGGGGATGAACACGTTCTGGATCAGCCTTCTGTACGGCAGCAGCTTCGCCGCGCTTTTGCCGGTGCGCTTTCTGCAGGTGCTGGTGATCGCACCGGTGCAGATCGGGATCCTCGTGGCGCTTTCCGGTGCCTTGAAGAGAACGGATCTGCGAAAGGTGCTGATACAATGACCTGGGAAGAGGCTTTTGCGCAGCTCTCGGCAGACTGGCAGGCAGCACCGGCAAATCCCTTCCGCATGCAGCAGCTGCTGGAACGGCTCGGACATCCGGAGCGGGAGCTTTCTTTCGTCCACATCGCAGGAACAAACGGAAAGGGCTCCGCATCGGCGATGCTGGCGAGCATCCTGCAAAGGAGCGGACTGCGCACCGGAAGGTACATTTCCCCGCATCTGTCGGTGATCAATGAGCGCTGGTCGGTGGATGGAGAGGACATTCGCGATGAAGAACTGTCGGAGCTGCTGGCCGAGCTTCGCCCGGCGGCATTGTCGATGGAGAATAAGCCGACGAAGTTCGAACTGCTGACGGCACTGGGCTTCCTGTATTTCCGCCGGGAGGGCTGTCGGATCGTCGTGCTGGAGGTCGGACTGGGAGGGCGCCTGGATGCCACCAATGCGATTCCGGTTCCGGACTGCGCGCTGATCATGAAGATCGGTCTGGAACACACGGAGATTCTGGGAGACACGCTGGAAAAGATCGCTTTTGAAAAGGGCGGCATCATCAAACCGGGCGGGGAGGTGGTGCTCTGTCACCAAAGCGAAGAGGTGACCGGCGTGATACGGGAGCTCTGCCGCGAAAGAGGCGCGGGCCTCCTGGAAACCGATCCGGAAAGTCTTACGGAGCTGGGCGTGGATGGGCCCGCAGGACAGCGTTTTCATTACCGGAACCGGAGGGATCTTCGCCTTTCCCTTCTGGGAAGGCATCAATGCCGGAATGCATGTGCGGTATTGGACGCTGCGGATGTGCTGATCCGGAAGGGATATCCCATTTCGGAAACCGCCATCCGCGAGGGCCTCGCGAACGTTTCCTGGCCGGGGAGATTTGAGATTCTCTCGGAGGATCCCCTGTGCATTGTGGACGGCGCGCACAATCCGGACGGCGTAAGGGCCTTAATGGAAGCGGTGCGCGATTACCTGGCGCCTTACCGGGTCATCTTCGTGATGGGTGTGATGGCGGACAAGGATTACGACGAGATGATCCGTCTGGCCGCGCCGTATGCCGACCGGTTCATCGCACAGATGCCCGGCGCAGAGAAGGACCGTGCATTGGAGCAGCAGGAGCTGGCAGAGCGAATGGCCGGGCTGTTCACAGGGCCGGTGGAGACCGCGGCTTCTCCTGCGGAGGGAATCCGTCTTGCCTTTGCGGCGGCAAAGGAGTACACTGCTGCGGCAGCCGGCAAAGAGGGGATCTGCCGCGAGGAGACGGGCCTGCGGCGGGAGGCGGCCATCGTCTGCTTCGGATCGCTGTATCAGGTGGAAGAGATCCGGGAGGCAGTGCACTCGGCAAAGGGTGCAGCCGGCAAGCAGAAAGGTGTTCATTAAATTAAAGAACAGGCAACAAAACAGGCAATAAAACAAAAAAGGAGATCGCAGATGAGTAAGCAGAAAAAAATGATTGTTACCCTGGTGGTTCTGGTGGCGGTGATTGCCGTGCTGGCAGGAGTCTACAAGGCGTTCGGCGCCAAGACCTCGGCAGGGACCAAGCATTGCACGGTAGAGGTGGTCGCTTCCGACGGCAGTACGACATCCTACGAAACGGCCTCGGATTCGGAATATCTGAAGGACATCATGGATACCCTGTCGGCGACCGGAACCTTCAGCTACGAAGGCGAGGAGAGCGAGTACGGTCTGTACATCACCGCGATCAACGGCGAGACGGCGGATTATAATGCCGACGGTGCCTACTGGGCCATTTATGTCAACGGCGAGTATGGTCAGTACGGTGCGGATCAGCAGCCGGTAGCGGACGGAGATACCTTCCGGTTCGTGTATGAGACATCCAAATAAGCACGCATCCTGCAGACAGATTGCGGAAATGGCGATGATGCTGGCGATGATCGAGGTCGCCAAGCGCGCGCTGGATTTTCTGCCCAATGTCGAACTGGTGACCTTCCTCTTCCTCGTATTCACAATTCTGCGGGGGAGGAAGGTCATTCTGGTGTCGTTCGCCTTTACCTTTGCGGAGACGCTGGTCTTCGGCAGCGGAATCTGGGTTATCATGTACCTGTACGTGTGGCCGCTGGAGATCCTGCTGGTGGACATGCTGCACCGCAGGTTTCCGGTGGATGCAGAGGGCTATTGGTGGTATTGTGTGCTGACAGCACTGTTCGGGCTCTTTTTCGGCGCCTTCTGTACGGTGCCCTACTGGATCATGGGAGGGCCGAAGGTGGCCATCGCCTGGTGGATTGCGGGAATCCCGGTGGATATCCTGCACGGCGTCAGCAATTTTCTCCTGTGTCTTGTGCTGTTCCGGCCGGTTATGAAGGCGGCGCGGCGCGTGCTGCGGCAGGATAACCCGGTACAAATGTGATTGTCAACTTAACAAAAACGCGAGTTGACAATCAAGGGGCGAAAATGGTAGTCTGCCTCGTGGCGAAATGCAATCATTACATCATCCACGAGGAGAGAAGACTATGACGAACAGCAAAACGAAAAATCTGGTTCTGTGCGCCCTGTGCGCAGCCATTACCTGCGTGCTGGCCCCGATTTCCATTCCGATCGGACCGGTTCCGATCTCGCTTTGCACCTTTGCGGTCATGCTGGCCGGCGTGCTGCTGGGTGCGAAATTCGGTTTCATTTCACAGCTGATCTATGTATTGCTGGGCGCGGCAGGCGTGCCGGTGTTCGCCGGCTATAAGGCCGGCCTCTCCGTCATTGCGGGAATGACGGGCGGATACATCGTGGCCTATCCCGTTCTGGCGCTGATCACGGGCCTGCTTTACCGGAAATTCGGCAAGGGAAAGGCCGGAAACGTCCGGGCACTGTGGATGCTCCTCTCCATGATCATCGGAACCATCGTCCTCTATGCCTTTGGAACGGCGTGGTTCTGCATTGTCAGCGGAACGGGTGCGGCAGCGGCCATGGGGATGTGCGTGGTTCCCTTCCTTCCGGGGGACCTCATTAAAATGGCGGTCGTCATATTGATCAGCCTGCCCATCGAGAAGGCGCTGGCCCGAATGGGGAATTAGGAAAATGTGTGCGCTCCGGACACGGAAGGCTTCAGAAGAGGTATGATAGTGTCATCAAAGACAGAAAGGAGCAAAAGCATGAGTTTTCAGACAGCAATTTCATCCGACAATGCACCAAAGGCCATCGGACCGTATTCACCGGCGCTCTGCGTCAACGGGCTGGTGCTGATCTCCGGCCAGATTCCGGTGAATCCTGCGACGGGAGAGATCGAGGCCGCGGACATCGAGGGACAGACCAGACAGAGCCTTGAGAACATCGGCGCGCTGCTGAAGGAGGCAGGGCTTGATTACAGCAATGTCATCAAGACAACGGTTTTCCTTGCAGATATGGGAGATTTCGCGGCGATGAACAAGGTATATGCCGAGTATTTCCGGGAGCCGTACCCCACGAGGTCCTGTGTACAGGTTGGAGCGCTTCCCAAGGGCGCCAAGGTGGAAATTGAAGTGATGTGCACAAGAGGCACCCTTCCCTATGAGAAGGAGACCTGCTGCGGACAGTAAAAAAGAAGAAATCGGCAGAAGATTACCGGGTGCCCGGCGGAGCAGAAGACAGGAGCTTCTGGCCTCGCCGGGCATTTTTGCTGTGTGTCAAAATTGAGATGTGTGCGGAAAAGACGATAATCCGTGTATAATAGGACGGCGCGCTGTGCAGCGCGGAAACAACGAAAGGGCTTCAAGAACAAACGGAGGCGGGATGTATACATTTTCAGGACGTGTTCGTTACAGTGAGACGGATCCGGAGGGCTTTCTCAAGATCGAGTCTCTCATCGATTATTTTCAGGACTGCTCTACCTTTCAATCCGAGGATCTTGGTGTCGGCATCGGACACCTTGGAAAACAGCATCTGGCCTGGATGGTGAATGCATGGCAGCTGGATATTCGGGAGCTGCCGCGGCTCGGCGAGAGAATCCGGGTGGGAACCTCGCCGTATGCGTTGAAGGGCTTCATGGGTCTTCGGAATTTCATGCTGGAAACCGAGGACGGGCAAAGGCTGGTAAATGCGAACTCCGTCTGGTCACTCTTTGATATGGAAAAGGGGATGCCGGCAAAGATGCCGGAGGAAATCGCTGCGGCCTATGAGCTGGCGCCGAAATTTGACATGGAATATCTGCCGCGCAAGATTGCGGTAGAAGGAAAGGGAGCAGCAGCGGGAGAGGGAATTCTGATCACGGAGCCGTTCCTGGACAGCAATCATCACGTGAACAACGGGCAATACGTGCGGCTCGCCATGGCGAGCGTGCCGGCGGGGAGAAGGCCCCGGAGAGTGCGGGTAGAGTACCGCAGGCAGGCCTATCTTGGGGATGTGATTGTGCCGAGGGTCTGCGAGAAGGCAGACGGAGCAACGCAGGTCTGCCTTTGCAGCACGGCAGACGAGATCTATGCGGCCGTTGAGCTGTATTGGACACAGAGTGATCCGCAGGCGTGACAACCGTGCGGCAGCGGATGGAGCCGGCGGCCGGAAGGGCAGGGAGGACAACATGCTGAAAATCGGCGAGAAACAGACATTGGTGGTGGAGAAACGGGTGCCTATGGGCGTTTTCCTCAAGGAACCCGAGGCAGAGGAGCACGTGCTCCTACCAAGCTCTCAGGTGCCGGAGGGCTGCAAAGAGGGGGATGAGGTTCCGGTATTCCTGTACAAGGATTCCGAGGACCGGCTGATTGCAACACGGAAGGAGCCGCTCCTCACCCTGCATGAGATCGGGTGGCTCACCGTTCGTGAGGTCGGAAGAATCGGCGCCTTCCTGGACTGGGGACTGGACAAGGATCTGCTCCTTCCCTTCCACGAACAGCCGCGGGATGCAAGAGTGCGTCAGGGGCAGAAGGTTCTGTGCGCCGTCTATCTGGACAAAAGCGGACGTCTTGCGGCAACGATGAACGTGTACCCGTGGCTCTCGACAGAGAGTCCGTATCAGAAGGGCGATGCCGTTACGGGGACCGTCTATGAAACCAGCGAGAATTACGGACGCTTCGTCGCAGTGGACGACCGTTATTCCGGTTTGATTTCCAAAAAAGAGCTGATCCGGGAGCCGGCCGTCGGAGAGAGAGTGGAGGCCAGGGTGATGCGGGTTCGTCCGGACGGCAAGCTGGACCTCTCCCTCCGGGAGCCGGCGGTCGATCAGATGGCACAGGATGCTGCCGTCCTTCTGGAGCGGCTCGAGCGCGAAGGCGGCAGGCTTCCCTTTACGGACAAGGCAGACCCTGCCTTGATCCGCAGCGAAATGCAGATGAGCAAGGCACAGTTCAAGCGGGCGGTGGGCCGCCTTCTGAAGGAAGGCAGGATAGAGATCACGGAGAACGGGATCTGCAGGCGCTGAAAAGGCAGGTCTGCCCGGACAACTCCGCCGGGATCCGTCGCCGGCTGACGTCTGCACAGCAGCAAAATCAGCAATATTCACAAAACAAAAACGGCCCCTTTATAGATTTTTTTATTACGTTGCTTTAGAATGAAAATTATTCAGAGTCCGACGCGATCCCGGAGGATTGTTGGGGGAATTTGGGACGCGGACGGAACGGTTGCCATGTTTTTGGGGGCAGCATGGAAGACCCCGGTCGACGAAGCGGGATTTCGTGAACGTCCGGGGACCTTTTCGTGCTGCAGAATGCAGCAGCGTAATGGCGCAGAAAGAGTGTGGGGGGCATGATTTCAAATCAGGTATTGCAGAGCACGATCGAGGGGATCAAGGAAATTTCGCATCTGGACATCTGTATTATGGATGCGGGCGGAAGGGAGGTCGCTGCAACGCAGCAGGTTTTCGGGGCTGCCGGAGCGGCCATTCCGGAATTTACGGCATCACCGGCGGACTCGCAGTCGGCAGGACCGTTCCAGTTCTTCAAGGTATTCGATGAGAACCAGCTGGAGTACATTCTGGTGATCAACGGCTCAACGGATGCAACGCTCATGGTGGGGCGGATGGCGGCCTTCCAGCTGCAGGGACTTCTGGGAGCGTTCAAGGAGCATTACGACAAGGACAGCTTCATCAAGAACCTTCTTCTGGACAACCTGCTGCTCATCGACATTTATGAGCGGGCCAAAAAGCTGCGCATTCCGGCCAACAGTCCGCGGGTCGTCCTGTTGATCGAGATGGACCGGGAAAAGGGCAAGGACCGGGATGTGCTGGTGCAGCTGCAGGAAATGCAGGGAACCGGCTCCGAGGATTATGTCACGCAGGTGGATGAGAACAGCATTGTTCTGGTACATCACACGGAGGAGGACCGGGAGGAGGACGCGCTGGAGAATTATGCCCAGGGGGTCATGGAGCATCTGCGCGCAGCCGGGACGACCGATGTGCGGATCGCCTACGGCACCGTGGTCAGCGAGCTCAAGGAGCTCAGCCACTCCTTCAAGGAAGCCAGGATGGCGCTGGATGTATCGAGAATTTTCTTTGAAGACAAGACAGTGATTGCCTATAATCAGCTGGGCATCGGACGACTGATCTACCAGCTGCCGCTGCCGCTGTGCAGAATGTTCATCCGCGAGATCTTCAAGGACAAACGGCCGGATGAATTCGACGAGGAGACGCTGACGACCATCAGCAAGTTCTTCGAGAACAACCTGAATGTATCCGAAACCTCCAGACAGCTGTTCATCCACCGCAATACGCTGGTGTACCGTCTGGACAAGCTGCTCAAGAGCACCGGACTGGACCTTCGCATTTTTGAAGACGCCATCACGTTCAAGATTGCGCTGATGGTTGTGAAATACATGAAGTACATGGATCGGGAGAATCAGTAACACATATCGGGAGAAACAGTAGTACATGAAGAAGAATTCCTACAAGACAGCGGATGACGTGGTGGTTTCGCTTCGGCACGTCAGCAAGCAGTACTCCAAGGATGCGCCGGGGGTTCTGGACGCCAACCTGCAGATTCGCGAGGGCGAATTTGTTTTCATCACGGGAGAGACCGGCTCCGGCAAATCAACACTTCTCAAGATGATCATGCGGCAGCTGAAGGCAACCGAGGGATCGGTGGAGGTGCTGGGGTATGACCTCAACCGCATCCGGCACAGCAAGATTCCGAGATTCCGCCGGAACCTTGGAATTGTGTTCCAGGATTTCCGTCTGCTCAAGGACAGAGACGTTTACGAGAACGTTGCCTTTGCGCAGCGCATCATGATGGTGCCCAAGAACCAGATGAAGCACAACGTCACCAGTGTTCTGCAGATGGTGGGCATGGCGGATAAGTACAAGCGGCAGGTCACGCAGCTCTCCGGCGGAGAGCAGCAGCGTGTCGCTCTGGCCAGGGCACTGGTGAACAAGCCCCTGTTGCTGCTGGCGGATGAGCCTACCGGTAATCTGGATCAGGATACCGCCTGGGAGATCATGCAGCTGATCGAGCGCGCCAACAAGGAGACGGGGACAACGGTGCTGGTGGTCACGCATGACCGCGGCATTGTGGATCGGATGCACAAGCGCGTCATCGAAATGAAGCGCGGTGAGATCATCAGCGATACGGCGGCAGCGGCGGTTTCGGACTACGAAGAGGTGCAGCCCTATGCACAGCCGGCGGTCCGTGACGAGTATCATGAGGATTATCACGAGGACTACCGCGAGGAGTACCATGAAACGTACCGCGAGGGGTATGCGGACGGGTACGACGAACAGGATGATTATCAGGAACGCTACATGGATCGTTACCAGGACGTGGACGCAGACGGCTACGACGGCTACGATGAGTACGATGATTGAGCGTTACGAATGAGGTAGGAATGAGAATCAGCAACATCTTTTATTCAATCGGACAGAGCTTCCGCAATATGTTCAAGAACCGGGGCTATACGCTGGCATCCATTGCGACCATCTCGGCCTGCCTGTTCATGTTCGGCATTTTCTTCTCCATTCTCTTCAACCTGCAGTCGCTGATGAACACGGCGGAGCAGGGCGTCTCCGTCACCGTGTTCTTCCAGCAGGGAACGACGGAGGAGGATATTCTCCAGCTGAAGGTTGCCATCGAGGAGCGCGAGGAGGTGGCCAGCGTGGATTATATCTCGGCCGATCAGGCCTGGGAGGATTTCTCTGCGGAGTATCTGGGAGATTATGCGGACGGCTTTACGGAGAATCCGCTGGCGGATTCCGCGAACCTGGAAATTTTCCTGAAGGATGTCTCCAAGCAGTCTGAGCTGGTGGATTATCTGGAGGGACTGGATCAGGTTCGGGAGGTCAACCGCTCGGAGATCACGGCAGACACACTTTCCGGCGCCAACACGCTGATCATGTATGCCTCCGGTGCCATCATTCTGATGCTGCTGGTGGTTTCCATCTTCCTCATCAACAACACCATTGCGATGGGCATCACAACCCATTGGGAGGAGATTTCGATTATGAAATACATCGGTGCAACGGATCTTTTCGTCCGGGCACCGTACGTGATCGAGGGTGTCATCATCGGTCTTGTGGGAACCGTGATTCCGCTGTGTATCCTGTATTTTCTCTACAATACAGCCATTGAAATCATTACCGGCAAGTTCGCGATCATCACGAACTTTATGACCTTCCGCACGGTCGGAGAGGTGTACTATTATCTGATTCCGGTGTCTCTGGTTCTGGGAACAGGAATCGGATTCTTCGGAAGCTTGATTACAGTGAGGAAGCACCTTCATGTTTGATCCCCATTTGAAGACACAGTTCATGCGGACATTTCGGCAGAAGCATTTATCCGGCAAAAGGATTCGGCGGTGCGCAGTCAGCTGCGCACTGCTTTTTGGCATTATTGCACTGGCAAAGCCGCTGGCCTTTGCCGTGCACGCGGAGACGGTGACGCAGGAGACCATCAAGGAGAAGGAGAACCAGATCGAGGCGGCCAAACAGGAGCGGCAGGAGGTGCAGAACAACCTCAGCAGTCTCAAGAACATGAAGGCCGCACTGGAGGACAAGAAATCCGATCTCAATGCCTATGTCTCCCAGATGGACGAGCAGCTGACGCAGATTCAGGCGAACATCGACAGCCTCCGGACACAGATTGCCGATAAAGAAGAGGATATTGAGAGGACCGAGGCGGAGCTGGCGGAGGCGGAGGAAACCCAGCAGACGCAGTACGAGAACATGAAGAAACGGGTTCGCTTCATCTACGAAAAGGGCGATGCCTATCTTCTGGAGACGCTGCTCAAGGCGACGACCTTCGGCGATTTGCTGAACAAGGCGTATTACATCGAGCTGTTGTCCAATTACGACCAGGAGCTGCTGCAGCGCTATAAGGAGCAGACACAGCTGGTGAAGGCCACCAAGGAGGCGCTGGAGGAGGAAAAGGCGACACTCGACGAGGAAAAGGCGGCCGTGGAGGAAGAGGAGGCCAATGTTGAGGCCCTGATCAAGGAGAAAAAGGCACAGATTGCCTCGACGGAATCGGAAATCGCGGAATCTGCGGCGACCATCGAAGAGTATGAGAGCCAGATGAGCCAGCAGAATGCCACCATTGCGGCCCTGGAGGCGGCGGTGGCCGCCGACCGGCAGGCGCTGGCCAACCAGAACCGCAAGTACACCGGCGGCACCTTTGTCTGGCCGGCACCGTCCTACACCTACATTTCGTCGGAGTACGGGTATCGTACGCATCCGATTTACGGCAGAACGATTTTCCACAGCGGACTGGACATGGCGGCGCCCAGCGGCTCACCGATTCTGGCGGCGGCGGACGGTGTGGTTGTGGCAGCCTCCTATGAATCCTCCATGGGCAATTATGTCATGATCAACCACGGCGACGGCCTGTATACCATTTACATGCATGCAAGTGCCTTATATGTATCGAGCGGGCAGGAGGTCAGCGCCGGCGATCAGATTGCGGCGGTCGGCAGTACAGGCAACTCCACCGGGCCCCATCTGCATTTTTCCGTGCGTCTGAACGGATCCTATGTATCGCCCTGGGGTTATCTGGGAAGCTGAAAGGTAAGTGAGTGAAATTGCGTAAGGACACAGAAGAGAGAAACGAACAGCAGCCGGAGCTTGCCGCGGCTGCAGCGGAGAAGACCGCACCGGAGAAACCGGCGGTGGGCCGGTCGGATTCCGGTGAGCACAGGAGACTCCGCAGGGCAGGACTGTTCCTTGGCGGAATGGCGGCGGGAGCGGTTCTTGCCGCCGGCTGTTGGATCCTTGCAGCCGGGGACGGTGTCCTGTCCGCACAGACCAGAGCCAAGGTGACCTCGCTGCGCAAACTGATCTCGCAGCACTACTATCAGGCGGATTCCGTCACGAATGAGCAGCTGGAGGAGGGAATGTACGCCGGCCTCATCGAAGCGCTGGAGGATCCGTATTCCGTCTATTACTCCGCCGACGATGTGGAGGCGCTGCAGGAGAGCATCAGCGGTACCTACGTCGGAATCGGCGCCTATGTGTCCAGAGACGAAGCCACCGGCTTTCCGAAGATCTCCGGCGTAATGGAGAATTCTCCTGCGGAAAAGGCAGGGCTTCAGGCGGAGGACATCCTTGAGAAGGCGGACGGGGAGTCCCTGCAGGATCTGGACCTGGATGTAGCGGTCAGCAGGATCCGCGGAGAGAAGGGCACGGTGGTGCAGCTGACCATCGTCCGTTCCGGCGAGGAAATGGAGATTGATGTCACCCGGGATGAGGTGGCGTCGGTGACCGTGGCCGGCGAGGTTCTGGAGGACGGCATCGGTTATCTGCAGATTGCGGAGTTTGACACCGTCACGTCCGATCAGTTCATCAAAAAGCTGCAGGAGCTGCAGGAGG
Source organism: Succinivibrio sp. (assembly GCA_963591995.1). Classification (GTDB taxonomy): domain Bacteria; phylum Bacillota; class Clostridia; order Lachnospirales; family Lachnospiraceae; genus CAG-791. Next base: position 23,888 of record CAVAUJ010000009.1, on the reverse strand, counting down.
AGAACATCAAGGGCCTGATTCTGGATCTTCGCGGGAACCCGGGCGGAACCGTGGATGCGGTGACGACCATTGCGAGATATCTGATTCCGGAGGGATTGATCTTCTACATGCAGTATCCGGACGGCTCCACGACGGAATATGAAACGGACGGAACCGAGGATTGCGGCCTGCCGCTGGTGGTGCTGGTGAACGGCAATTCGGCCAGCGCATCGGAGATCCTTTCCAGTGCCATTCAGGATTCGGGGGCCGGCATCGTGGTCGGAACCCAGACGTACGGGAAAGGCGTGGTGCAGACCCTGTATTCGCTGGGGGACGGCTCGGCGGTTCGGATGACCGTGGCGGAATATTTTACCCGGAACGGCAACAGCATTCACAAGATCGGCGTGACACCGGACGAGGTGGTGGAGCTGGATACGGATGCCTATCGGGAGAACGGAACCGACAACCAGCTGGACGCGGCGCTTGCGGCAATGCGTGCGAAGCTTGCGGAATGAGACATTCTACGAAGAGACAGTGACATTTTTATGAAGAGACGGTATGGAAGCCGGCTTCTGGGTGCGGTCCTGGCAGTACTGGTAATGGCAGGGTGTGGGGCTGCCGGGGAGAATGCAAAGGTCCCTTCCGAAGGAAGCTCCGGCGAAGAGAACCGGGACGCCTCCACGGAAGAGACAGAAAAAGAGACGGCGAGCGACGGCGGAACCGTGCTGAACATTTATTGCTGGGATACGGAATTCCGGCGCTGTCTGGAGCAATATTATCCGGATTATGAGGCCGTGGATGAGGAAACCGGGCGAATCGGCGAGGTGACCGTTCGCTTTCACGTAACGCCGGCGGAGGACGGGGCCTACGAGGAGAGCCTGGATGCGGCTTTGGCGCAAAACGAGGAAGCGGCGCCGGCGGAAAAGGTGGATATTTTCCTCGTGGACGCGGAGAATGCCGCGCGGTATACCGCGGGGGAGACGAAGAGGGCATTGAAGCTGTCTACGCTCGGCATTGCCGGGGAGGAGCTGTCCTCCCAATACGATTTCACCCGGAAGGTTGTCACGGATGAAAACGGTGCGTTGCGGGGAGCAGCCTGGCAGGCCTGCTCTGCGGGACTTCTCTACAACCGTGCCGTTGCAAAGAAGGCACTGGGGACCGAGGACCCCCTGGAGGTTCAGGAGGCGGCAAAGGACTGGGATGCCTTTATGCAGACGGCAGAGAGGGTGAAGACGGCAGGATACCGCATGACGGCCACCGTGTATGACACCTGCAGGGCCTATGTCTGCGGAGAGGCCGGCGGTACGGAAGCGGCAGATGCAAAGACACACGGCGATGCAGAGGATGCCGGACTGCAGAGCTGGATTGCGGATTCGATGGAACTCCTTGAAAAAGAGGAAACCGGGACGGCCATGCTCTGGAGCGGCGAGTGGGACAGCGGCTTTTATGAAGATTCACAGGTGTTTGCATATCTGGGACCGCTCTGGTTCATCCGGGATGCCATGCATGCCGATGAAGAGGGGACGGTTGCGAATGCCGGCGGCTGGGGTCTGGTAAAGGGACCCGCGAGCTTCTTCTGGGGAGGAAGCTGGATCTGCGCCGCGGCAGGGACGGACAACAAAACGCTGGTGAAGGATATCATTCTGACGCTGACCGCCGACGAGGATGTCATGGAGCAGATGGCGGCGGACGGCGCGGAGTGCGTCAACAACCGGGAGGTGCTGGCGCGGCTGGCCGCAGACGAGGCCGTCGGCATGGAGGCGCTGGGCGGCCAGAATCCCTACGGAGTTCTGGCGGAGGCGGCACAGAGCATCGAGGTAGAGGCTTCCTTTGCCTATCCGGAGAATGCCGCGGCGGCCTTCCGAGCGGCACAGACCGCAGGAGAGAAGGCGGGTGCTGTGCAGGAGAGCGGAGCATCTTCTAAAAATACGGCAGATATGGAATAATGCATGCATAGGACTCAGAACACAGGCGGTGCACAGACGCCGGTGCTTCCGGCGCGGAAAAGGGGGACTGGATGGGACTTTTACAGGTTGGCATAAGCGCAGCATCTTCGGTACTGGCGGATCAGTGGAGAGAGTATTTTTACTGCGATTCCATGGATGCGAAAACCCTGGTGACAAAGGGGATGAAACGCAAACAGGCAAGAGCCCGCAACCACGGCACCGATAACGTGATCTCCAACGGCTCCATCGTGGCGGTCAATGACGGGCAGTGCATGATCATCGTAGAGCAGGGAAAGATCGTGGAGGTGTGTGCGGAGCCGGGCGAGTTCGTGTTCGACAGCGCGGCGTCCCCGTCGATCTTTGCCGGAAATCTGCAGGGCAGCCTTTCGGCCTCCTTTCAGGCATTTGTCAAGCGCGTCGGCTTTGGCGGCGATACGGCTGTGGATCAGCGGGTGTACTATTTCAACACCAAGGAGATCATCGGGAACAAATACGGAACCGCCAATCCGGTTCCCTTCCGCGTGGTGGACAATAAGATCGGACTGGATGTGGACATCTCCATCACCTGCTTTGGCGAGTATGCCTACCGCATCGAGGATCCCATCCTGTTCTACAAGAACGTATGCGGCAATGTGACAGAGAGCTATACCAGAGACCGGATTGATTCCCAGCTCAAATCGGAGCTGCTGACGGCGCTTCAGCCGGCATTCGCCGAGATTTCCGAACAGGGCGTGCGCTACAGTGCCGTTCCGGCCCATGCGGACGATCTGGCCCGTGCGCTGAACCGCGTTCTGTCCGATTCCTGGGGAAAGACCTACGGCATCGTCATTTCGGCCTTCGGCGTATCGAGCCTCAAGGCCAACGAAGACGATGAGAAGATGATCAAGGAGCTGCAGCGCAATGCGGTTTACCAGAACCCGGGGATGGCGGCAGCGACGCTGACCGCGGCGCAGGCCCAGGCCATGCAGGACGCGGCCCGGAATACGAACGGCGCCATGATGGGCTTTGCCGGTATGAACATGGCCCAGCAGGCGGGCGGCGTCAACGCAGCACAGCTCTTCCAGATGGGCGCCCAGCAGCAGGCTGCGGTACCGCAGAATGCGCCGCAGATGCAGCCGGCCGGCGCCTGGACCTGCCCTTCGTGCGGACAAGGCGGCAACACCGGACGATTCTGCCAGAACTGCGGGAGTGCGAAGCCGCAGCCGGCCGGCCCCTGGACCTGCCCTTCCTGCGGACAGGGCGGCAACACCGGTAAATTCTGCCAGAACTGCGGAAGCCCCAGAGCCTAGCACATCGTTTGCAAAATAGCCGGCTGTTTTGCAAGCGATGTACCGGAGGAACGGCGCACTGACAATTACGGATGTACTGGTGCGACGCACCAGGGAGCATCGAGAATCCAGGAGAAGACGCGATGGCACAGCAGGTTACGAATTATACCTGCCCCAACTGCGGCGGTCCGGTGCATTTTGATGCCGCCACGGGCAAGGTGAAATGCGATTATTGTGACAGCATCTTTACCATTGAAGAGGTGAAGAAGGCCTACGAGGAGAAAAACCGAAGGGCAGCCGGGCAGTCCCCGGCGGCGCCCCCGGCAGAGGAATGCGCAGCAGAGGCACCGAACGTAGAAACGGTTGCGGGGGAGAATTGGGGCGGCGATACGTCCGGACTCCGGGTATATCATTGCGGGAACTGCGGTGCAGAGCTGATCGCCGATGCTTCGACAGCGGCGACGACCTGTCCGTATTGCGGCAATCCCATGGTGATTCCGGAACAGTTCTCCATCGGCCGCAGCCCGGATTACGTCATTCCCTTTGCCAATACGAAAGAACAGGCGATCGAGAGCCTGAAGGAATACTATAAGGGCAAAAAGCTGCTGCCGAAATCCTTCACCGACGGCAACCATCTGCAGGAGATCAAGGGGGTCTATGTCCCTTACTGGCTCTTCGGCGGAAAGGTGCAGGCGAAGATGACCTTTGAATGCGGACAGAGTTCGACGCATACAGAGGGAGATTTTGAGGTAACACGGACGAAGATTTACGATGTGCAGCGCGCCGGAGAGATGTATTTTGACCGGATTCCCTGCGATGCCTGCAGCAGCATACCGGACGATCTCATGGACTCCATAGAGCCCTACCATTATGACAAACTTGCCGGGTTCGAGCTGGAATATCTGCCGGGATATCTCGCCAACAAATACGATGTCGAGCCGGAGGCGCTGCAGAAAAAGGCGGATGAGCGCGCTGTGGCAACCGCCTGTGATGAGCTGCGCAAGAGCGTCGGCGGATACAGCTCCGTGCAGGAGAAGAGCAGAAATGCTGCGGTGTCGCACACCGGAACCGATTATGCCCTGATGCCGGCCTGGCTCCTGTACACGAGGTGGAACGAGCAGGATTTTCTGTTCGCCATGAACGGCCAGACCGGGAAGATGACGGGCAATCTTCCGATCGATCCGGCAAAATCCGCCGCCTGGTTCGCGGGGGTCGCTGTCGCCGTCTTCGCCTTCTTTACGGCGATCATGCTGCTGATGAACACGGAACTGACGGGCTCGCTCCTTGCCGTTGCAGCGGGACTGGCACTGGTGGTGGGCGGCATCACGCTGGCTGTCCTGCGGGGGCAGATGCGTCCGGTGGCGCAGGCAAGAGGGGCAGCATATTATCTGGATCAGGACAAATCATCCGTCACGCTGCGGCGGGACACCTATGTGCGGACGGTAGAAACCCGCACGCCCATCCGGAAGAACCAGCCGGGCAATTCCGGCCCGCAGGGAGGCGGTCCGGGACACGGCGGACGCAGAAGGTGAAACGAACATATATTCGAAAATAATGGACGAATGGGATGACCTGCGGTACAGTATGAGAGTGCCGCAGGTCATGTTTTGCATTTTGCATGGAAGAGACAGGACATCAGAATGGATCACTTTGTTTTGCATTCCGAATTTCAACCGACGGGAGATCAGCCCCGCGCCATTGCGGATCTGGTGAAGGGCTTCCGGGAGGGAAACCAGTTCGAGACGCTGCTGGGCGTAACCGGCTCGGGCAAGACCTTCACCATGGCGAATGTCATTGCGGCATTGAACCGGCCGACCCTGATCATCTCCCACAACAAGACGCTGGCGGGGCAGCTTTACGGAGAGATGAAGGAATTCTTCCCGGAGAATGCCGTGGAATACTTTGTCTCCTATTACGACTATTACCAGCCGGAGGCCTACGTGCCCCAGACCGACACGTACATTGCCAAGGATTCGGCAATCAACGACGAAATTGATAAGCTGCGTCTCTCCGCGACGGCGTCCCTGTCCGAGCGGCAGGACGTCATCGTGGTGGCCAGTGTCTCCTGCATCTACGGCCTCGGTTCGCCGGATGAGTTCAAGGGAATGTCCATTTCCCTGCGGCCCGGTATGCAGCTGGACCGCGACGATGTCATCCGGGAGCTGATCGCCATTCAATACAAGAGAAACGACCAGGTCATGGAGCGGTGCAATTTCCGCGTGCACGGAGATACGGTGGAGATCTATCCCGCGCAGGGGAGTGAATACCTGATCCGGGTGGAGTTCTTCGGGGACGAAATCGACCGGATCTGTGAGGTGGAGATCGTGACGGGGCGGGTGCACGCCAGCCTTCAGCATGTCATGATTTATCCGGCCTCCCACTACGTTGTGCCGCAGGAAAAGATCAACCTGGCCTGCGAGAACATTGAAAAGGAGCTGGAAGAGCGGGTCCGTTATTTCAAAGGCGAGGACAAGCTCATCGAAGCGCAGAGAATTGCGGAGCGCACGAATTTCGACATTGAGATGATGCGGGAAACCGGCTTCTGCTCCGGCATAGAGAATTATTCCAGACACCTGAATTTCATGCCGGCGGGAGCGGAGCCGCTGACGCTGATGGACTTCTTTCCCGACGATTTCCTGATCATTGTGGACGAATCCCACATCACCGTTCCGCAGATCGGGGCCATGTACCACGGAGATCGGAACCGCAAGGAGAATCTGGTGAATTACGGCTTCCGACTGCCGTCGGCACTGGATAACCGGCCGCTGAATTTCGAAGAGTTCGAACGGAAAATCGATCGAATGCTGTTCTGCTCGGCCACACCGGGAGGCTACGAGGAGGAGCACGAGCTCCTGCGCGCGGAGCAGGTCATCCGGCCCACGGGACTGCTGGATCCGGAAATTGATGTGCGGCCGATCGAGGGACAGGTCGATGATCTGATCGCGGAGATCCGGAAGACCACAGACTGCGGGAACAAGGTGCTGGTCACGACGCTGACCAAGAAAATGGCAGAGGATCTGACGGATTATCTGGCGGAATCGGGGATCCGGGTCCGCTATCTGCATTCGGACATCGACACGCTGGAACGCTCGGAGATCATCCGGGACATGCGCCTGGATGCGTTCGACGTTCTCGTCGGCATCAACCTGCTGCGGGAGGGACTGGACATTCCGGAGATTGCGCTGGTGGCGATTCTGGACGCGGACAAGGAAGGCTTCCTGCGGTCGGAAACCTCACTGGTGCAGACCATCGGCCGCGCCGCCCGCAACGCGGACGGACACGTTGTCATGTATGCGGATCACATCACGGATTCCATGCAAAGAGCCATAGAGGAGACCGGGCGGCGCAGAGGGATCCAGGAAGCCTACAACAAGGAGCACGGCATTACGCCGCAGACCATCCGGAAGGCGGTTCGTGAGCTGATCTCGATTTCCCGGGAGGTCGGCAGGGAGCAGGTGCGCTTTGCCAAGGATCCGGAGTCGATGTCCGAACAGGAGCTGGAGCAGCTGATCCGCAAGGTGGAGAAGCAGATGAAAAAGGCGGCTGCGGAGCTGAATTTCGAAGCGGCAGCCGAGCTGCGGGATCAGATGGTGGAGCTGAAAAAGCATCTGCTGGAGCTTACCGGCGGAAGGTGAGCGCGCACGTGCGCAGGAGCAATCGCACGCGATGCCGCGGCCTGCGGGCAGAGAAGGCATGCGTGAGAGAAAAGAGCAGGAGAGGACGATGGCAGCGAAGATGAAGAAGCCGGATTACTGGCCGGCGCTGCGCGAGGCGGAGGAGCTGGCGCAGGGACAGAAGAAGCATGATCAGGAGCGGCGCAGCCTGATTCACAAGGAGGATTGCATCCGCATTCGCGGTGCCAGAGAGCACAATCTCAAGAATGTGGATCTGACGATTCCGCGGAACGAGCTGGTGGTGTTGACGGGTCTTTCCGGCTCGGGAAAGTCAAGCCTTGCCTTTGATACCATTTATGCGGAGGGACAGAGACGCTACATGGAGTCGCTTTCCTCCTATGCCAGACAGTTTCTCGGACAGATGGAGAAGCCGGAGGTGGATCAGATCGACGGCCTCTCTCCCGCCATTTCCATTGACCAGAAATCGACCAACCGGAATCCGCGTTCCACGGTGGGGACGGTGACGGAAATCTATGATTATTTTCGCCTGCTCTATGCCCGAATCGGCATACCGCACTGCCCGAGCTGCGGCCGCGTCATTGCCAGACAGACCGTGGATCAGATGGTGGACCGGGTGAAGCAGCTGCCGGAGGGGACGAAAATTCTGATCCTCTCACCGGTGGTCCGCGGCAAGAAGGGACGCCACGAGAAGGTGATCGAGCGGGCAAGGAGAGCCGGCTATGTCCGCATCCGGGTGGACGGCAACCAGTACGATCTCTCCGACGAGGAGATCACGCTGGATAAGAACATCAAGCACAGCATCGAGATCGTGGTGGACCGTCTGGTGGTGCGGGACGGAATAGAAGGGAGACTGACGGATTCCCTGGAAAATGCCCTGAATCTGGCAGAAGGACTGGCCCAGGTACAGGTGCCGGGCGGAGAGCTTCTGCAGTTTTCCCAGAATTTTGCCTGCCCGGAGTGCGGCATTGCCATTCAGGAAATCGAGCCGAGGAGCTTCTCCTTCAACAATCCGTTCGGCGCGTGCCCGGACTGCGCCGGAATCGGCTATAAGATGGAATTCGATCCGGAGCTCATGATACCGGACACGGACAAATCCATTCGGGAGGGGGCCATTGCCGTTCCGGGATGGGCCAGCTGTATGAAGGAGGGGAGCTGGACCAATGCCATGCTGCTCGGGCTGTCGGAGCGGTTCTGCTTCCGCTTGGATACACCGTGGAAGGATCTGCCGGAAGAAGCGAGAAATGTTCTCATGAACGGCTCCCCGGAGGAGTTCGAGATCCATTACAAGAGCCAGACCAGCGTCAGCAAGGTGGCGTACCGGATTACCTTTGAGGGACTCCTGGAGAATACCTATCGGCGTTACCGGGAGAGCAGTGAGCGCATGCGGCAGGAATACGAGCAGTACATGCGGATCAGTGCCTGCAAGCGATGCGGCGGGAAGCGCCTGAAGCAGGAGGCTCTGGCGGTGACCGTGGGAGGGAAGAACATCTACGATGTCACCTGTCTTTCGATCCGGGATCTTCTGACCTTTGTGAACGGACTGCAGCTTGATCCGCAGCAGCAGAGGATCGGGGAGCAGATTCTGAAGGAAATCCGCAGCCGGGTCAGCTTTCTCGGAAATGTCGGTCTGGATTATCTCTCCCTCTCCCGGGCCACCGGAACCCTCTCCGGCGGGGAAGCCCAGCGCATCCGGCTGGCGACCCAGATCGGCTCCGGTCTGGTCGGCGTCTGCTACATTCTGGACGAGCCGTCGATCGGACTGCACCAGCGGGACAATGACAAGCTGCTGCGGACGTTAAAGAGTCTGCGGGATATGTGGAACACCGTCATCGTGGTGGAGCACGATGAGGATACGATGCGTGCCGCGGACTACATCGTGGACGTGGGTCCGGGAGCCGGCTCTCACGGGGGAGAGATCGTGGCCTGCGGGAGCGCGGAGGAGATCATGGCCAATCCGGCCTCGATCACGGGTCAGTATCTGTCCGGCAGGAAGAGGATTCCGGTTCCGGCATCCCGCAGGGAGCCGACCGGCTGGCTGCACCTAAAGGGCGCCGCCATGAACAATCTGAAGAACATTGATGTGGACATTCCGCTGGGGGTGCTGTGTCTTGTCACCGGCGTTTCCGGCTCCGGGAAGAGCTCCCTTGTCAACGAGATCCTGTACAACCGGCTGGCAAGAGATCTGAACCGCGCCCGGACCATTCCGGGCCCGCATAAGAGTCTGGAGGGAACGGAGCAGCTGGACAAGGTCATCAACATCGACCAGTCGCCCATCGGCCGTACGCCGCGCTCCAATCCGGCAACCTATACCGGGGTGTTTGATACCATCCGTGAGCTGTTCGCGGGTACGACGGACGCCCGGGCAAGAGGCTACACCAAGGGACGCTTTTCCTTTAATGTGAAGGGCGGACGATGTGAGGCATGTGCGGGAGACGGCATTCTGAAGATCGAAATGCACTTTCTGCCGGACGTCTACGTGCCCTGCGAGGTCTGCGGGGGGAAGCGCTACAACCGCGAGACGCTGGAGGTCCGCTACAAGGGGAAGACCATTTACGATGTTCTGGACATGACGGTCGAGGAGGCGGTGAAATTCTTTGAGAACGTGCCCTCGGTGCGGGATAAAATTCAGACGCTGTATGACGTGGGTCTTGGCTATGTGAAGCTGGGACAGCCCAGCACGGAGCTCTCCGGCGGCGAAGCCCAGCGCATCAAGCTGGCGGCGGAACTCTCCCGAAGGTCCACCGGCAGGACCATTTACATTCTCGACGAGCCCACCACCGGCCTGCATTTCGAGGACGTCCGGAAGCTGACGCAGATTCTGCAGAAGCTGACGGAGGGAGGCAACAGCGTGGTGGTGATCGAGCACAATCTGGATGTGATCAAGACCGCGGATTACATCATTGACATGGGACCCGAGGGCGGTGACGGCGGCGGCACGGTTGTGGCCGCCGGAACGCCGGAGGAGCTGGCACAGTGCCATTGGTCTTATACAGGATATTACGTGGACAAAGCGCTGCGGCAGGCTCACTCCTGAACGCCGCTGGGGCGGAGCGGTGCCAGCCTGCTGCGCAGCAGCAGCTCATTGACCTCCAGAATGCTCCCGGGTCTGTTGTGAAAACAGGCAATCAGCAGAGCATCCCGGGGGTCTCTTGCGTAGAGCGTGTCCATGCGGTAGAGACGAAGCGCCTGCTGCGTCTCCTCCAGCGTGAATTCCGCGGCATAGCAAATGCGGAGCAGCACATCCCGCTGGCGGGTGACCTTTTCCTCGGAAAGGAGCTTATAGCCATAGCGCAGGGAAATGTCCGCGCGCAGCAGGACGTCCTGCTTCTGCAGATGCTTGTCCCGCAGCCGCTCCTTCATGTATTGCGCAAAGGCGCGGTGCTCGGGCAGCAATTCCTCGCGGTTCGCCCGGACATAGGAGGGGAGGTCCGAGGGGTGCGTCTGCAGGAGCTCCTGCTCGAGATCGCCGGTTTTTTTGTTGAACATTTGTATGCACTCCTTTCTGCCGCGGCGGATCGGATGCTGCGCTGCGGCGGGGATATCGTTTATAATCCAACGGAACGGATCATGCAGAGCTTTTCGGAACGTTCGTGTCAGAGTACGAAACGGCAATTGCTCCGGAGGACGGTATGCAGACAGAAACCGAATTTGACGCAGGGAATTCCCGGGAGACAATTTCATCCTACCGCCGGATCGCAGAGCTTCAATGGGAGCATGGCGTCACGCTGGTGCAGCAGGTCCGAACCGGAGCAATCTGTGTCCGCAAGGATCTGCAGGTTTACGATGCCGCCGTGTATCGGCAGCTGCAGCGGCATCCGGTCCGGGGCGTCCCGAGAATCTACGCCCTCTTTGAAAACGACCCGAATGCGGAGGACAATGACGCGGCCGGGGAGCCGGGCCGGGGCGCACCGGGGACGCTCACCGTTATTGAGGAGTACATTCCGGGCAGAACGCTGCAGGAGCTTCTGGAGGCACAGGGCGCACTGTCGCAGGCGTGTGTGACGGAGATTGTCCTGCAGCTGTGCGATATTCTGGAGCAGCTCCATGGGATGGAGCCGCCGATCGTTCACCGCGACATTAAGCCCTCCAATGTGATACAGAAGGAGGACGGCGGCGTGGTGCTGATCGATTTCAACGCCGCGCGGCAGAATGAGCCGGGAGATCGGCGCGATACGCGGCTCATTGGAACGGCCGGCTATGCCGCGCCGGAGCAATACGGCTTTGCCAGCTCCACGCCCCGGGCGGATATCTATGCCGTCGGACAGCTCATGCGAACCCTTCTGACGGGAAGCGAGGAGAGCAATGCGCCGCTGCCGCGGGGGATTTCCGGCGGTCTGCGCCGGATCGTGGACCGATGCACGCAGATGAATCCGAAGGATCGCTTTTCATCGGCCGCTGCCCTGCGGAAGGCGCTCAAATGTTATGTCGCAGCGTCCGGCAGACGATGGCAGGTGCCTGTGTGCGCAGCGGTATTCGTGCTGAGTCTTCTGTGCCTGCTGCATTTGCTGTGTACCCGGCAGACGCAGCACCCGGTGCAGCAGCCGGTGGCGCAGCGGGAGGAAGCGCAGAGCGCGGAGAACAGCTCCCCGGAAGGCCCGGAAGGCATAGAAGGCATCTATAAGGGGGATGCCGACGATTATCTGGAGATCCTCGGCAGCGGACTGGCCAATTACTATTGCGCAGAGTATACGGAGCTGGCCTGTCCGTGGGACGATGCAGAAGGCATTCTCTCCATGTACCTTCCGAAGCTTCACTGTACCATTTCCGCAGAGACGGAGGAAGATCCGGAGAAGCTGTTCTTTGTATCGGATCATCCGGGCTGGAGGGATGAAACCTTCCGGAAAAGTGAGAACATCTCACAGCGGACGCTCCGGCAGGCACAGAAAATATCGGACCGCAATGCGGCGCTGCAGGAGGACGGAACGATGCTGTGCACGCTGGGCGGATTCCGTCTGACCCTGCCGCAGCAATACATTGACAACACGAGCGAAAATGAGTTCGTGGGCACCTACTCGAGCTTCTACAGCACAGATGTCGAGACGGGAGACTGCTCCTTTATCTTTTTATATCAGGAGGAGAATCCGGCCGGCCTCGGGACGGAGGAAACGCTTCGGGACAAAGTGCGGAACCTTCTGGCGCAGTTCTACGACGGTGCAGAGCTCACGGAAGAGGAAGGAAACCTGATCACCGTGGCCGGCTGCCCCGGCTACCAATGGGCCTTCGGCGGGCAGCTGCAGACCTCCTTTGGCTCCGATCTGCATGCAGAACGCTCCGAGGGGTACATCGCGCTGATATACAACGAGGATAGCGGAACGCTCCTTACAGCGCTGTTCTCACAATTCGCAGATCCCGCAGTGGACGAAAGCGGCAGCTATCGCCACATGCTGCAGGAGGCCCAAAAGGAAGAAGGGGGGCGCTGACACCGCCCGGAACTTACTCCGCAGACACAGATACAGATACAGATACAGATACAGATACAGTATACCGGAATATCCGGTTCAGAACTCCCACCGTAGCGGTGGGAGTTTTTCGTGTGGGAAGAAGGTATGATGACAGCAGGATATGAAAGATGCAGCACACGGCAATCCGACATCGGCGCGACAGAGAATGCTTCGGCCCTGCGGTGTCCGTCGTGCCTGCAGGAGTGAGCGGGAGGAGAGTGAAAATGGCATTCTGTAGGAATTGCGGAGAGGAAATACCAAAGGGAGCAAGGTTCTGCACGAGCTGCGGAGCACCGGTGGATCTGCCGAATTCCAATCCGGAGCCGGAAAAGGATCCGGAGATGGTAGCGGCAGAGACGGAGCTTGAGGATAAAAGCGGCTTCCGGCAGGAGGATGCTGCGACGGCGCGCGACGGGAAATCGAATCGGTCCGGGAAGCCCTTTCCGGTTTTTGGCAGCATCGCCCTGGCGCTGGCCGTGATCGGTCTCTTCTGCGACTATTCTGCCGTACCTGTCGTCATAGGCATTGTTGCGCTGGTTCTGGGGATTGTCTCGCTCGTAAGAAAGGAGCGGAAGAAGGGACTTGCGATCGCCGCCATAGTGATCGCGGCCCTTGGTCTTGTGGTTGCCGCGGGAGGAGGCGAAACCGGCTCCGCGGATGTCCGCAAGGAAAGTGACGGGCTTGAAACGGCAGCTGCGGCTTCCTCTGTGACAGAGGCAGAAGAAGAGGAGCAGGAATTCAGTCTGGACGGCGTGACCTTCCTTATTCCGGCGAGATATGAAGCGGATGACGCTTCCTTCACCGCAGCAGATGGAAGTTCCGGTTTCTTCTTCCAGCATGCGGATGGAATAACAGAAGAACAATTTGACAAAGCAGGGGATAAGCTGGACGAGTGGATGGATTCCTACCTTGCGAAGATTCTTACCTCGCCTGTGAGGAAAAGCGCACTTGAATCTGAGACGGCAGGGCATAAGGCAAGATCCTATTGCTACACCGGGGAGATGGATGACCATTCGATGACGGCCTATATCGACGTGATCAATGTCACTGAAAAAGAAAAGCTCTTGTGTGTGATCGGGATTGCGGAGGAATCCTGCGCGGAGGAATTCGAGGCCGATTACCGGGAGGTCCTGGACACGGCTGCGTATACCAATGCAGCCGACACCAGGAGAGAAGAGAGCGACGCAGATTCGGCGGAGGATGCGGACGGGAAGGAGAGTGCACCCGGCGGGGTGGATCCGGACCTGAAGGCCTTTCTGGATGAATACGAAGCGTTCATGGATCAATACATCGACTTCATGCAGAAATACCAGGCGAATCCGACAGACCTTGGACTGCTGATGGAATATGCGGATATGATGCAGGAATATGCGGATTTCATAGACAAGGTCGATGCGTACGATTCCGATGAGATGTCTGCTGCAGATGCCGCCTATTATCTGGAGGTGACGACGCGGTGTACCCAGAAAATGCTGAAGATCCTGGGCAGCAGCGATTAATCGGGAGTTTTTCCGCGGCTGTAACATATCCGCTTCGCCTGCGTATGTATCTGTGTCAGGAGCAGCAAACCTACGGATGCGGCGTCAGAAGAGGACCCGATCCGACAGAACACAGATGCCGTGCGCAGGAAAGGCGGGAAATTATGGGAATCATCACGTTGGCAGTCGCAGCCGTTTTCGGATATACACTTTGCTGCTTTACCTCACTGGCCCGCAACTGGTAACCGGAACACGGGCGGATTACGAGGATAAATCCAATTCCCCGGAAGGAGTCTTCCTTCCGGGGAATTTTTCGGTGCTCTCGGCAGACAGAGGACATGTTACCGTTCGCTCACCCGCCAAGCGACAGGGGCGGAGAATGTCCCCTGATTGGACAACTCCGCCCCTGTCGCCCGGCGGGTGTCTGCACCGTAACGAGGACATGAATTTTCCCTGAAGAAATGTCCGAGGTCGTGGAAAAGCTTGCATCCCTAGTCTATACTAAGAAGGCACGGATTTTCCGCCGGGAGCAGAATTGCCGGGGAGGAGGAATCCGTTTCCTGCCGCGTGCCCTGGCGGGCACTGCCCGAGACCTTCACGGCGGCAGATACGAAGAAGCAAAGAACGGCTGCACACAGCAGCGTGATGAAGGATATGAAGGAGCAGATCTATGCCATTGCAGCATTCGGACATCGGAATTGATCTTGGAACCGCGAGCGTGCTGGTCTACATCAGAGGACGCGGCGTGGTGCTGAAGGAGCCTTCCGTTGTCGCATTCGACCGTGACACCAACAAGATCAAGGCCATCGGAGAGGACGCCCGGCTGATGCTGGGACGGACCCCGGGCAATATCGTGGCGGTTCGCCCGCTTCGTCAGGGCGTCATTTCGGATTACACGGTGACAGAGAAGATGATGAAGTATTTCATCCAGAAGGCCGTTGGGCGGCGGACCTTCCGCAAGCCCCGCATCGCGGTATGCGTGCCGAGCCAGGTCACCGAGGTGGAGAAGAAGGCGGTGGAGGACGCAACCTTTCAGGCCGGCGCCCGGGAGGTTTACATCATTGAGGAGCCCATTGCGGCAGCCATCGGCGCAGGAATCGATATTTCCAAGCCCTGCGGGAACATGGTGGTGGACATCGGCGGCGGCACCACGGACATTGCCGTGATCTCCCTCGGGGGCACGGTGGTCAGCACTTCCATCAAGGTGGCGGGAGATGACTTTGACGATGCCCTGGTGCGTTATATGCGTAAGAAATACAACCTTCTGGTGGGCGAACGCACCGCGGAGGACATCAAGATCAAGATCGGCAGCTGCTACCCTGCGGTAGAGGAGGACTATGTGGAGGTTCGCGGACGCAACCTGGTAACCGGTCTTCCCCGCACCATTAAGGTGGCATCCAGCGAGACGGAGGAGGCATTGAAGGAATCCACCAACCAGATTGTGGAGGCAATTCACAGCGTTCTGGAGAGAACACCTCCGGAGCTGGCGGCGGATATCGCGGATCGCGGCATTGTCCTGACGGGCGGCGGCGCACTCCTGAACGGGCTGGAGGAGCTGATCACCAGCAAGACCGGGATCAGTGCGGTTACGGCGGAGGATCCCATGACGGCCGTTGCCATCGGAACCGGCAAATACGTCGAATTTATTGCCGGGGAGAATACCATAGAGGCGTGAGGAAGCATAGAGAATGCCACATTCGCAAAAGAAAGGCCGCGCGGCAGCGGGTTTGCGAATGTGGCTCTGCATCGTTCATTTCGCCGGACGAAGTCTTCGTCCGGCTTCCGTGTCTGTACAAGCTTCGCGTCGGTACGAGCACATCCGCATGACCAATGGAGAGAATAAAGGGCTACATTTCCGCGGTGATATACCGCAATAAAGAGAATCTCTATACCGTTTTTGAGGTGACGGGGGAAGGGGAACCGGTCACCTGCACCGGCTTTCCTGCGGCCATTTCCGAGGGAGAAAGCGTGGAGGTTGCGGGAGACCTCGTAGTGCACCCGGTTTACGGGGAGCAGCTGAAGGTATCGGAGTATGCCGTGGTGCGCCCGGAGGGCGCGCAGGCGGTACGCCGGTATCTTTCCTCCGGGGCGATCAAGGGCGTCGGCGAAGCGCTGGCTGCGCGGATTGTGAAGGAATTCGGGGAAGATACGATGCGGGTTCTGGATGAGGAACCGGAGCGTCTTTCGGAGGTCAGGGGCATCAGCGGCCGGATGGCGAGGGAGATTGCCGCCCAGCTGGCGGAGAAAAAAGACGTGCGGGATGCCATGATCTACCTGGAGGAATACGGGATCAGCGGCCGGAAGGCGGTGAAGATATGGGAGACCTACCGGGAGGAGCTGTATGACGTGCTCCGGAAGAATCCCTACCGGCTGGCGGAGGAAATCTCGGGCATCGGCTTTACGACGGCAGACGCAATCGCGGCGAGGGTCGGCATCCTGCCGGATTCGGATTACCGCATTCGCAGCGGAATCGAGTTCCTTCTGTCGGTAAATCTGCAGGAGGGGAGCACCTATCTGCCGGAGGCCCTGCTGATCGAACGGGCGAAAAGTCTGCTGGGCGTTTCAGAGGAAGCCGTTGGGATCCAGCTGGAGAATCTGGCAATGGAGCGGCGCGTCCGTATCCTTGTGCCGGAGAAGGACGGGGGCACAGAGCGGCAGGAGACCGCGGAGGCCCAGGTGTACGGAGCCTTTGCCTATCGCCTGGAGCAGAACATAGCCAGAAAGCTGCTGGATCTGGATTCCGTGCAGGTTCGCAGCTATACAGAGCCGGAGATCCAGGACCGCATCCGGCATATCGAGGAGCATGAGAATCTGGCGCTGGACGAACTGCAGAGGAAGGCGGTGCAGCTGGCGGTGACGCGCGGGATCCTCCTCATCAGCGGGGGACCGGGGACCGGCAAGACCACGACCATCAATGCCGTCATCCGATTCTTTCTCTCCGATGTGAAATCCGTTCTGCTGGCGGCACCGACGGGACGCGCAGCCAAGCGGATGACGGAGGCAACCGGCCATGAGGCCATGACCATTCACCGTCTCCTTGGCTACAAAGCGATGGAGGGCGAGCAGGGCGAGGGAGAGCAGGGCGCAGAGGAGACCTGGCGCTTTGAAAAGGATGACGACAATCCGCTGGAGGCAGATGTCATCATCATCGACGAAATGTCCATGGTGGACATCTATCTCTTCCATGCGCTGCTGCGCGCCGTCCGCCCGGGAACGCGGCTCATCATGGTGGGAGACATTCACCAGCTGCCCAGTGTCGGTCCGGGCCGTGTTCTGCAGGATCTGATGGAATCGGACCGCTTCTGCAGCATTACGCTGCAGAAGGTGTTCCGGCAGGCACAGCAGAGCGACATTGTTATGAACGCACACCGCATTCTGCAGGGACAGCCGCTGGAGCTGAACAATCGGTCGAAGGATTTCTTCTTCCTGGAGCGAAGGGATCCGCAGGTGATCTACAAGCACATTGTCATGCTGATGCGTGAAATGCTGCCGCGTTATGTGCAGGGAAGTCAGGATGATATCCAGGTGCTCACCCCCATGCGGAAGGGTGCCCTTGGCAGCATTCGTCTCAATGAGGTGCTGCAGAGCGTGCTGAATCCGCCGGCGGAGGGACGCGGGGAAACCGTTGCCCACGAACAGACCTTCCGGGTCGGCGACAAGGTGATGCAGACGAGGAACAACTATCAGATCGAGTGGGAGATCCCGGGAAATTTCGGCCTGCCGCTGGAGAAGGGAACCGGCATCTTCAACGGAGATTTCGGAACCATCGTGCAGGTGGACAAGGAGAGTGCGGAGCTCGTGGTGCGCTTTGACGAGAACCGCATCGTGCACTATCCGTTTACGCAGCTGGATGACCTGGAGCTGGCTTATGCCATCACGGTGCATAAGTCTCAGGGCTCGGAATATCCGGCGGTCATTCTGCCGCTGCTGGCGGGGCCGTCCGGATTGTTCAACCGCAATCTTCTGTATACGGCGGTGACCAGAGCCAAAAGATGTGTTGTCCTTCTGGGCGATCCGCAGACCGTGGAGAGGATGGAGCAGAACATCAGCACGTATACCCGCTATTCGGGACTTCGCGAGAGAATTGCGGAGATCGGGGCGGCTGACGGAGATTGAGGTGACGGCGGAAGGAGAGTACGGCGAGGGGAGATGAGAGAATGGGGGAGAAGCCCGGAGCCTGCGGGAAGAATGTGGCCATGGACCTTCTGTTCCCGCGAAGATGTCCGGTCTGTGATCGCCCGGTCCGTCCGTTCGGCGGACGGATCTGCAGCGCGTGCGCAGAGGCTCTGCAGAAGAAAAGACTGTCGGAACGGGATTCTCTGTGCTGTCGATGCGGCAAGCCGCTGACCGATGTGCACGGCGAGCTCTGCCGGGACTGTCAGAGAACGGCGCATGCTTTTCAAAGAGGGTGTGCCGCATATCGCTACCGGGACATTTCCGGTGCGCTGTACCGGCTGAAATATCAGGGCCGCGCCGAATACGCGGAGTGGATGGGAGAGCAGATCGCCGTGCGTCTGCAGGAGGAATTCTGCCCGGAGGCGATCGATGCACTGACGCCCGTTCCGATTTCACGCGAAAGACTCCGCAAACGAGGCTACAACCAGGCGGCGCTGCTGGCGCGCAGCGTTTCTGCCGCAGCAGGGATTCCGGTGCGGGAGTCGTACCTGGTGCGGAAGACCGACACCGCCGTACTGCGCGGTATGGGAGCGGCCGAGCGGCGCAGCAAAATCAAAAATGCTTTTATTGCCCCTGTGCATGATGTAGAATCTAAGGTAATTATGCTGATTGATGACATATATACCACCGGTGCCACCATGGATGCCTGCGCGGCTTCGCTCCTGCACAGAGGAGCGGCGGTTGTATTGTGTGCAGTGCTTGCAATAGGAGAGGATGCTTATGATCAATCAGAACAGGGTTCGCCGTATGACGAGGATGGCGGCTTATGAGGATCGGGAGGGGAGGAAGGATTCCAGAATTACCGGATATTTCCGCACCGACTATCTGACCAGACAGGCCCTGATCACCTTTGTGTGCGGAACCATCGCTTTCCTGATTCTGTTCGCGGCGTATGCGCTCTACCATTTTGAGGATATGATCGAGAAGGTCTACAGTCTGGACCTGGAGGAGTTCGTTCTGCTGGTCATACTGCAGTATGCGATTTTTATCGGCCTTCTGCTGGCGGTTACCATCGCCGTATACAGCGTGCGTTACAGCAAGGCCAGGGCGCGGCAGAGAGGATATCGGAAGGATCTGCTCCAGCTGGCAGCGCGGTACAGGAGACGGTAGCAGCTGCGGCATGCACCACCCCAAGGAAGGAAGCGGATACAGAATGACGACATTGTTGGAGCTGCGGGAGAGGATTCTCTCGATATATGCACAATATGAAAACTACATCAGGATGGCGGGCAGATTTCTGACCGTGCTGCTGGCCATGCAGGTGATCGACAGCCAGATCGGGCAGCAGGGAAAGCTGTCCGGTATTCTGCCGGCATTGATCGTGGCGCTTCTGGCTGCGGTGTGCCCGCCGAATCTGATGGTCGTAATCCTGGGGGCGGTCATTCTGCTGGATTTGTACTCGATTGCACTGGAGGCGGCCGCCGTCGGAGGCGTGCTCTTTCTGGTACTGCTGCTGGTCTACCTTCGCTTCACGCCGGGGGACACGATATTGCTGCTGCTCTATCCGGCCTGTCGTACCATCGGCCTGCAGTATGCGCTGCCGATTGCCGGCGGGCTGCTGTTCACGCCGGCCAGCGGCATTACCGTGGCGGTGGGGACCATTGCGGACAGCTTCATCCGCTTTGTCCACCAGAATGAGGCGACGATCGGCGGGAGCGGCGGAACGTCCTCTACCGACAGCATGATGACAAGCCTGCAGTTCCTGATGGACGGCATTATGCAGGATAAGGCCATGATGATCACGGCGGCTGCCATGGTGGTTGCGGCCGCGGTTGTCTATGCGCTGCGACGACTTCCGATGCCGTATGCGTGGATCGCGGCATCCGGCGTAGGCGCACTCCTGCAGCTGGTGATGGTTCTCGCCGGCGCATTGACGCAGGATGTGCAGATCAGCGCCCCGCTGACCTTTGTCGGAACGCTGGGCGGCTTTGCTGTGGGAGCGGTGCTCTCCTTTCTGGTGTTCAATCTGGATTATTCGAGGACAGAGTCGACGCAGTTTGAGGACGATGAGTACTATTATTATGTGAAGGCAATTCCGAAGAATGCATTTGCCAGTCCGCGTCGGACCGTGCGGACGGTGAATGCCCGCAAGGGAACCGGCGAGTATGCGGCAGCACACGGACGCAGGCCGGAGGAACGCCGGGAGAACGGCTATCGCGAGGAGCGTGTATCCGAGTGGGAGGAGCCGGTATACGGGAATCCGGAATATGCGGAGGAACGCCGGGATGAGTACGAGGATGAATTCCGCGAGGATTTCTGACGGGCAGCAGACCGCTGCGGATTTCCCGTCTCGGAACCATTACCTAATGTTGCGACGAAAAGTTCTGCGTTATTTGGCTGGTTATTTTGCAAACGATGTACTGGAAGCCTTGTATAGAAGGTAGGCATGGAACTGATTCAGCAAACACTTTCCAATTATATAGAGGTATTGCATATTCCGAACATGACATGGTCGGATGTGGTGGAGATTCTGATCATTGCCTTTCTGATCTATCACATCATTGTCTGGGTGCAGAACACGAGGGCGTATGCGCTGGTAAAGGGACTGCTCTTTATCGGCGCCTTTATTCTGCTCGCCTGGGTGTTCAGCATGACCACCATTTTGTGGATTGTGCAGAATGTCGCCAGCATTGCCGTCACGGCGCTGATCGTGATCCTGCAGCCGGAGCTGCGCAGTGCGATGGAGGAGCTGGGGCAGAAAAAGGTTCTGTCGGTGCTGTTCCGCGACAATACCGCAAGGGGAGGGCTGTTCTCGGACGGCACCATTTCGGAAATTGTCCGGGCCTGTGTGGCAATGGCCAGAGTGAAAACCGGCGCGTTGATCGTAATCCGGCAGCGCACGCCGCTGCACGAGTGGGAGCGCACCGGCATCGAGCTGGACGCGGTAGTAACCAGGCAGCTTCTCATCAATATTTTCGAAAAAAATACGCCGCTGCACGACGGAGCGGTGATCATCGCAGGCGACCGGGTGGTGGCAGCCACCTGCTACCTGCCGCTTTCGGACAATAAGCTGGACAAGGATCTCGGAACCAGACACCGGGCCGGGGTCGGCATCTCGGAGGTGACGGATTCTCTGACCATCATTGTGTCGGAGGAAACCGGCAAGATCAGCGTTGCGTACAAGGGCGAGCTGGAGCTGGATGTTACCGGCGATGAGCTGCAGGCACGGCTGGTGAAGCTGCAGGATAAGGAAATGGAAGAGCGCAGAAGGCTCCTGGCAGACCGGAAGGAAAGGGAACAGGATGACGGAGAACAAGAACAGGCCTCACATTCTGAATAACCTGGGCATGAAGCTGACGGCCCTTTTGTTTGCCGTTATTCTGTGGGTGGTTGTCGGCAACATCAATGATCCGATGGAAACCAAGCGGATTGCGAATGTGCCCGTCAATCTGATCCATACATCGCTGATCACCGACCAGGGACAGGTGTACACGGTGCTGGACAACACGGATGTGGTGTCTGTCGTAACCGTGCGCGCACGCCGTTCCGTATTGGACGATCTGACGCGGGACGACATATCGGCCACGGCGGACGTGGAGAACCTGACCAGTCTGAATACGGTGGAGATTACGTATTCCTGCAGCCGGAGCGGTGTGGAGGTGGACAGCATCACCGGAACACTGAAGAACGTCATGCTGTCCATTGAGGAGAGAATGACCGACTCGTTCCCGCTTCAGACGGAAACCAGCGGAGAGCCGGCGGGAGGATATGAGCTGAGCAGCGTGACGCCGGAGCAGAATCAGATCCGTGTGTCGGGACCGGAATCCATTGTTTCCTCCATTGCTTCGGCAAAGGCGGTGGTCGATGTGTCCGGGGCCACCAACAGCATTACGACCTATGCGGACGTACGGCTGGTTGATGCCGACGGCAACAGTGTGGATACAACGAATCTGAGCATGAACATCACCTCCGTGAAGGTGAACGTCATCATTCTTCCGCTGAAGACGGTGCCGATTGAGGTAGGCGTGAGCGGAGAGCCGGCAGAGGGCTATCTTCGGAACGGCGTAGTGGTGGCTGACCCGGAAACCGTGAAGCTGGCCGGAAAGGCTTCGGTCCTTGCCGGAATTGACAAGATTCAGATTCCGGCCTCCGCAGTGGACATCACCGGCAGTACGTCCAGCTACCAGAGCAGCGTGGACATTCGGGATTATCTGCCGGATGGGGTCACACTGGCCGACGCGCAGTCAGACGGAACCGTGCGGATTACCGTCGGCATTGAACAGGCAGAAACGTCGGTTGTCGCCGTCAGCATGGCAGAGGTGCAGCTGGAGAACGTCCCCAAGGGGTACCGCGCCGTGCTGTATTCGGTCAACGACGGGACAGGGAACGGCAGCAGCTACACGGAACAGGGCAATTTCAATGTGAGCGTTACGGGGATTACGTCCGCCGTGGATGCCATCAAGGCAGCGGATCTTGGACTGTCGGTTGATGTCGGTGCAGCCATCGGAGACGAAGGCGATACGGATTTCACCGGCCGCTACAGAACGCAGCTGACGGTGACGGCACCGGACGGTGTCACCGTCAACAACGTCATCACCGCGGTGATTGAGATAACATCGGAAGACGACGAAGCAGAGGCAGAATGAGGTTTGGTATATGAGCAGAATGTTCGGAACAGACGGAGTCAGAGGCGTTGCCAATCGGGAGCTGACGGTGGGGCTTGCCATGGAGCTGGGGCAGGCGGGCGCCTATGTCCTGTCAAAGGGAAAGGGGACACGGAAGCCGCGGATCATGGTGGGATGCGACACCAGGAGATCCGGTGACATGCTGGCCAATGCGCTGATGGCCGGGGCCTGCTCCGTGGGAGCGGATGTCGTATATCTGGGGGTTCTCCCGACACCCGCCGTGGCTTATCTGGCCAGGGTGCATCACGCAGATGCCGGTGTGGTGATCAGCGCCTCGCACAATCCGATGGAATTCAACGGCATCAAATTCTTTGACGGAGACGGCTATAAGCTGCCGGATTCCGTGGAGGATGCGATTGAAGCGCAGATCCGCAGCGGGATGGCGGACCTTGTCTTCCCGACGGGGGAAGGCGTGGGACATATTGAATACCGGATGGAGTCGTGGCACGAGTATGTGGATCACGCGGTGGAAACGGTGCCGGTGGATCTTGGCGGCATGAAGGTTGTGGTGGATACGGCCGAGGGGGCCTCCTACCGCTCCAATGTGGAGGCGCTTCGTAAGCTCGGTGCAACGGTGGTTCCGATTCACAACGATCCGGACGGAACGAACATCAACCGCGGATGCGGGTCCACACACATGGGAGAGCTGCGGGAGAAGGTTCTGCAGGAGGGGGCAGCCATCGGCATTGCCTTCGACGGAGACGCCGACCGCTTTCTTGCCGTTGACGAAAAGGGAGAGATGGTAGACGGTGATAAGATCATGGCGATCATCGGATGCCACATGAAGGAAGCGGGACAGCTGAAAGGGGACCGCATCGTCGCCACGGTTATGAGCAACCTCGGGTTCTTTATCATGGGAGAGGAGAACGGAATCCGGATTGAACGGACGAAGGTCGGGGACCGGTATGTTCTGGAGAGAATGCGGGAGCTGGACTCCAATCTTGGCGGAGAACAGTCGGGGCACATCATTTTCCTCGGAGAGAATACGACCGGGGATGGCCTGCTCTCCTGCCTGCACCTGCTGCAGGTTATGAAGGATACCGGAAAACCTTTATCGGAGCTGGCCGGCATCATGAAAACCTATCCGCAGGTGCTCATCAATGCCCGTGTGGACAATGCCAAAAAGGAACACTATCTGGATTATCCGGAGATCGTGGAGGACATTGCCGAGCTGGAACGGGAGTTTGACGGAAAGGGGAGAGTCCTGATCCGTCCCTCCGGAACAGAGCCCCTGGTCCGGGTCATGATCGAGGGAGAGGACCAGGCGGTGCTGCAGGAGAAGGCACAGGCGCTGGCGGATCTCATCGAGCAGGTAATGGCATAGTTACGGTACAGACGCC
>CAVAUJ010000008.1:0-52302 GCA_963591995.1 Succinivibrio sp. | reverse complement strand
GGATGAGTTCCTGGATTTGTGCGACCGCATGTGCGAGGAGCACAGCCTGGAGCTGACGGAGACACTGGAGGATTGACCGGGGATGTTACCGTTCGCTAGCCGGGCGACGGGTCCTGGCGGAGTTGTCCGATCAGGGGACGCCTCGCTGACTTCGTCAGCTACGAGATGGCCTTGCGGCCACTCGGCAAAAACGCTCCGTGTTCGGACCTAGCGGTGCTAAGCTCGCAGAATACGCTCGCAAGCACCGAGGCCTCGCAAGGCCCCTGATCCGGACATTCTCCGCCACCCTGTCGCTTGGCTGGTGTCGGTACAGAAACCCGGTTGAATTTCTTTCTCACTTCTCCTCTTGAGAATCTTAAAAGGGTGTGTTATCCTAATTGAGTTCGCGGACATAGAGACGCCGGCTATGGCTGGGTGGCTGCTGTCCGCGAACGGCATGCGTCCGTAGTCTAATGGATAGAACGAAGGCCTCCGACGCCTTTAATGCAGGTTCGATTCCTGTCGGACGCAGTGTTCGCCGCACAAGGCTTTCCCTTGTGCGGCTTTTTGTATCTATCGAAACGGTACGCCTTTTATGTCGGGCATTGCCCGGCATGGAGGTTTCCTGCGGATGCGGGTATAATGAAACAGGTACCGGCACGTCGATTTCAAACGATGTACTTGGCGGAGACGAGAACGAGACGATGATTCAGGACAGATTGTTGGATTTTTACTATGACACGAGAGATTTTATCGGCAGACACAAGAAGCTTGTCATGCCGATTTTCCTATGGGTCTGCGTGGTAATCACCGTCGGCCTTGCCTTTGGCCTGCGCAGGAACACCCGACAGGTGCAGGAAGAGAAGGCGGCGGAGGCACAGGAACAGACGGCACCGGAGGAGATTCCGCTGGAGGAGAATGCTTATGCGGATGTCAACACCCTGCTGACGAGCTACTATCGGGCGGTGGCGGAGGGAGATACTGACACCATTGAGAGCCTGAGCTCGGCCTTGTCGGATGAGGAGAAGATTCGGATCGGGGAACTGTCCAATTACATCGACAGTTATACCACCGTCACAGTATATACCAAGGAAGGACCGGTGGACGGGTCCTACGTTGCCTACGTATATACCAAGCTCAAGCTCATGGACCGGGAATGGGAGGTGCCGGGGCTGCAGACGATGTATGTGTGTACCAGAGAGGACGGCTCCTTGTACATCAACAATGATGACACGCAGCCGAAGAGCGTTTCCGATTATATTCAAACCGTGTCGGTGCAGGATGATGTGGTGGATCTGAACAACCAGACAGCTGCGGAATACAATAAGCTGCTGGCAGAGGATGCCGAGCTTTCCGACTATCTGGATCAGATTGCCTCCACCATTGATATCTCTGTCGGACAGCAGCTGGCCGCATTGAATGAAAACCGCAATAAGGTGGACGAGAACACGGTTTATCTGGAGGCCAACACAGACCAGGTCAACATACGCAAATCAGCCTCTGCGGGCGGAACGAGAGTTGGCTCGGCGTCCAAAGGGGACCGGTTTCAGCTGGTGGAAGAGCTGGACGATGGCTGGAGTGAGATTATATATAACGGACAGTCCGCATATGTGAAGAGTGAATTTTTCACACGCATTGAACCGCAGGCTACGGAAGAGAGCTCCGGGGAAGCGCAGGATGCCGGAACGGAAGAGGCCGACGCCGGAGCGGAAGAAGCCGATGCGGGAGCAGAGGCCGGTGAAGATGCGGGGACGGCTGCAGACGGAGACGAAGCGACAGATACGGCAGATGCAGACGAATAGGACAGCCTGCGTGAGCTACATTTGCGCTGCGGCAGGCCCGGAAAGGCAATCAGAATGGGAAAACGGGTGATTGTAGGTATGTCCGGCGGAGTGGATTCTTCTGTCGCGGCATACCTTTTGCAGTTAAAGGGATATGAAGTGATCGGTGTTACCATGCAGGTGTGGGATGCGGCCTGTTCTCTTCAGATGGAAAGGGAGGGAGGCTGCTGCGGTCAGAGCGCGGTGGACGATGCGAGGCGCGTGTGCGGCATGCTGGGAATTCCGTATTATGTCATGGGCTTCCGGGAGGTGTTTGAGGAAAAGGTCATCCGGTATTTCATCGACGAATATCGAAGAGGCAGGACGCCGAATCCGTGTCTGGCATGCAACCGGTTTGTAAAATGGGAGGCATTGCTGCGCAAGGCGCGGGAGATCGGGGCGGAATACATCGCCACCGGACATTATGCGAGGGTTGAGCGCCTTCCGGGAGGCCGCTATACCGTTCGGAATTCGGTGACGGCAGCCAAGGATCAGACCTACGCCTTGTACCGCCTGACGCAGGACCAGCTGGCCCACACGCTGATGCCGGTGGGAGAGTACCACAAGGCAGAGGTGCGAAGGATAGCCGGAGAAGCCGGCATTCCGGTGGCCGGAAAGCCCGACAGTGAAGAAATCTGTTTTGTCACGGATGATGATTACGCAGGCTATGTGGAGCGGAACGCGGGAGAGCCGCTTCCCGGTCCGGGAAGATTCGTATATCGGGACGGCTCGGATCTTGGGGCGCACAAGGGGATCATTCACTATACGGTCGGTCAGAGAAAGGGGCTGGGAATTGCGTTAGGGCATCCGGTATTCGTGACGGGAATCGATGCCGGTACGAACACGGTCTATATCGGGGAGAGCGAGGATGTGTTCGGTGCAGATCTGACCTGCCGGGAATTGAATTTCATGGCACTTTCACCGGATGAGCTGCCGATCGGAGAGAGCAGGCGGGCTCTTTGCAAAATACGGTACGGGGCGAAGGCTTCTCCTTGCACCGTTACGCGCACGGGAGAGGATGAGCTTACGGCACATTTCGATGAGAAGGTACGTGCCATCACACCGGGACAGGCGGCCGTGTTCTACGAGGGAGAGCACATTCTGTGCGGAGGAAGCATTGCATAGTGGATCGTTTGCAAAATAACCGGTTATTTAAAAATCGATGTACCGGCCGCTGCTCGCAGCAGGATGGCCGGGAAAAGCATGCGGTGCGGTCGTCATGAATTCAATTCGAAAGGAGCGGCATATACTATGGGAATCAATGCTGTGGTCATCGGTGCAAACGAAGAGGCAATCTTTTCCATCCGTCTGGCACAGCGCTATGGATTGCATGTGGAAGCGCTGGACGGCAATGAAGCGGCGGCGGGAATGCCTGCTGCGGATGCCGCACACCATGTGGACATCAACGACCTGGAGGCGGTGTATGCAATTACGGATCGGATACAGCCTGCGGTGGTGCTGCCTGCGCCGATCGGACATTGTCTGACAACCGTAGGAGCGGTAAATGATCGATACGGGCTGGTGGGAGTATCCGAGCATGCCGCGGCCATTTGTACGGATAAGCGGCTTTTCCACGTGCAGATGGCAGAGGCCGGACTTCGGGATGCACAGCAGGTGCTGCTAAGAGGCGGGACCTCCTACACGGGATGTGCGGCCACTGCGGCGCTCGCGCCCTTGGATCGCTATCCTGTCGTCGTAAAGCCCCGTTACGGATCCGGCAGCCGGAGCGTGGAGATCTGTGCGGACAGAAGGGAGCTGGAGGAGCTGCTGCACCGGAGGCTTTGCGCAGACGGACGACCGCTTGCGGAGGACTATGTGGCGGAGAGCTGTATTCCGGGAACGGAATACGGCATAGACGGAGCATACGTACAGGGAGAATTCCGCATGGTGCTCCTGCGAAGGAAACAGAATACGCCGCCGCCGTACCGGCAATGCGTCGGGTATGAATCGATTCTCCCGGAGGAGGATCCGCTCTTTTACCAAAAGTGCGTGCAATTAATGCAGAAGATGGGAAGCGTGATCGGCTTCGGGAACTGTGTCATGCATGCGGACATCATTCGGAGGGCGGATCGCCGCGAGGGGGAGCCGTTCGTCATTGAGACGTCGGCAAGACCGTCGGGGCATCATCTTTCGGACCTTTTCACGCCGCTTGCAACGGGGGTAACGCCGGCAGAGGATTTCCTGAAGCTGGCGGTGCCGGCGTGCCGCGGGGCAGGAGCTGCCGGGGAGAGCAGGGCCCTGTTCTGTCCCCAAGCGGTGCGAAAGCTACGCATCCGTTATTATGATTTGCCGCCCGGACGGGTGATGTCGGTTCCGGAAGAGAAAACGATGCGGCAGCTCCCGGGCGTTTTGGCTTATGTGTGCCGCATCCGGGAGGGAGACATCCTGGAGAGGGTGCAGGACGGCGCGTCTGTCATGGGACGGGGGTACTACATTCTGGAGGGAGCGGACGAAAGCGAGCTGGATGCGGCAGACCGGAAGGTTCGCGCCGGATTTCAGATCAGCGGGATGCACGCCGGGGAGCACGGGCGGGCAATGGAAACGAGCAAAGGAATTCCCGACTTTATTTGGAAGCAGGAGAATTTGATGAAATGAGACTTGCCATGATTACGGCCCGGGGCGGGAGCAAGCGGATCCCCGGCAAGAACATAAAAGAGTTCTGCGGGAAACCGATTTTGCAATATTCGATCGAAGCGGCCCTTTCCAGCGGAGTCTTTGACGAGGTAATGGTATCCACCGACAGCGATGCGATTGCGGCCACCGCCCTGGCCTGCGGGTGCAGTGTCCCCTTTCGGCGCTCCGCGGAGATGTCCGGCGATTTTGCCACAACGGATGAAGTGATCGCGGAAGTGCTGGAGACCTATGCGGAGAGAAAGATGCATTTTGATTCGTTTTGCTGCATCTATCCGACGGCTCCGTTTCTGACGCCGCAGCGCCTGCGGGAAGCCATGGAGATGCTGGAGGAGCATGAATCCGTGTTGCCGGTGGTTGGCTTTTCCTATCCGCCGCAAAGGGGATTTGTTGTCGGCGCGGCGGGCAATGTGAAGCGATGGATGCCGGAATATGAGAATACCAGATCCCAGGACCTGGAAAAGCTCTATCATGATGCGGGACAGTTTTACGCTTGTCGGACCGATGCCTTTTTCCGAAACCGGACAACGGACGTGGAGGACATGGTGCCGCTCATCCTGCGTGAGAGCGAGGTACAGGACATCGACACTCCGGAGGACTGGAACATAGCGGAGCTCAAATATCGCCTGCTGCATGCAGAGACCCATGGTGGGATGATTTGAAAACGCCTTATTACGAAATCAACGAAGAACAGCTGGATGCAGACATTGCGCTCCTGCAGTCCGCATTGCATGAAAACTGGGGAGAGAACAGCATCTATGCCTGCTCGGTGAAAACAAACTCTCTGCCGTGGCTGCTGGCGCATTTCAGAGACTGCGGCGCATGGGCCGAAGTGGTATCGGCAGAGGAATATGCGCTGGTGATGCAGCTGGGCTTTGACCCTGCCAGGGTGATATACAACGGACCCATCAAGGACCGGGAAGTTTTCGAAAAGGTGCTGCGGGACGGCGGACTGGTCAACCTGGACTCTACGCAGGAGCTGGATTGGCTGGAGGAAATGAGCGGGGAAAGCTGCCGGAATGTGGGACTCCGTATCAACGTGAATTTTGCGCGCCTTGTTCCGGAGGAAATTCCGGCAGATGCGGAAGGAAGCCGTTTCGGCTATTGCGAGGAGAACGGTACTCTGCAGGCCGTTATCGCAAGGCTGCAGGCGCTGCCGGGGGTGCGGATCACAGGATTGCACCTGCATTCCTCCACCAAGTCCCGTTCGGTTGCCGCCTATGCGGCCGCGGCGGATTATGCGGGGTATCTGGCAGGGCAATACGACCTGCAGGAGCTTCGCTATATCGATATGGGCGGCGGTTTTTACGGAGGCGTGCCGGATAAGCCGAACTTCAATGATTACGTGCCGGCCATAGCAAGCCGTCTGGAGCGGTATTTTGACAGAAAAAAGGTGACATTGATCCTGGAGCCCGGTGTTTCCATGGTGTCCGCGGCATTTAGCTTTGTGACATCCGTATGCGATGTGAAGCACATCGGAGAGCATGTTTATGTGGTGACGGACGGAAGCCGCGTGAATCTGAACCCGCAGGTGACAAGACGGTGGTACCCGCACCATTTCGTGTACGGCAGCGGCGCAGCCGGCGAGAGCGAAGCGGAGAATTCCGCAGAAGGATCGAAGAAGCTCCCGAAGGGCCGCAGCATACTGCCTTCGCAAATGATCTGCGGCTCCACCTGCATGGAATACGACCGGCTTTTCGAGGCGACGGATGAGCCGATGCTGGTGCCGGGGGACCGTGTGGTCTATGATCTGGCGGGCGGGTATACGCTTTGCCTCACACCGCTGTTCATTCATTATTTCCCGGCCGTGTATGTGAAGCGACGGGACGGAAGCATGTACACAGCCCGGGAGCCCTGGACCAACCGCGAATTCCTGCAGGCAAACCATTGGGAATAAATCGGGAATAGATCGGGAGTAAATCGGGAATAGATTGGGAATAGATCGGGAGTAAATCGGGAATAATGGGGGAGAACACGACAGTGAAAATCCGAATCGGAGAACGGGAGGTGGGGGAGGGATCCCCTGCCTATATCGTGGCGGAAATGTCAGCCAACCATAACCAGGACTACGGGCGGGCGGTTGAAATCGTACACGCAGCGGCGGAGGCCGGTGCAGATGCCATAAAGCTCCAAACCTATACGGCGGATACCATCACCATTGATTCGGATAAGCCGTATTTCCGTATCAGCGGAGGAACCCTGTGGGACGGAGAGACGCTGCACAGCCTCTATGAGAGAGCTTATACGCCGTGGGAATGGCAGCCAAGGCTGATGGAGGAGGCGGCAAAGTTGGGAATCGACTGCTTTTCCTCACCTTTCGATCCCACAGCGGTGAGCTTTATGGAGGAGATGGGAATGCCGGCCTACAAGATCGCCTCCTACGAGATCACGGATGTTCCGCTGATCCGCCTGTGTGCCCGAACCGGAAAGCCGGTGATTCTGGCAACGGGCGTGGCACATAAGGAGGAAATCGCGGCAGCGGTAACCGCCTGCCGGGAAGAGGGAAATGAACAGATTGTTCTGCTCAAATGTGTATCGGCCTATCCGACACCCTATGAGGATGTGAATCTTCGCATGATGCCGGGACTTTCCGGAGCGTACGGAACCCTTTGCGGTCTGTCGGACCATACAATGGGGTCGGCTGTTCCGGTGGCAGCGGTCGCGCTTGGCGCTTCGATGGTGGAGAAGCACCTGACGCTGCGGCGCAGCGACGGGGGGCCGGACAGCGCCTTTTCCATGGAACCGGAGGAATTCGCCGCTATGGTGCGGGACATCCGGAATGTGGAAAAAGCACTGGGCAGTGCGGAATACCGGCTCACGCCCTTTCAGGAGGAGGAGCACAGCGGGACAAGATCTCTTTTCGTGGTAAAGGATGTTGCGGAGGGAGAAATCCTGACGGAGGACAACATCCGCTCCATCCGCCCGGGAAACGGACTTGCACCGGCAAGATGCGCGGAAATTCTGGGGAGGAGGGCGACGCATTTTCTGGAACGGGGAGAGCCTCTGCGGGAAGGAGACTTCATTTGAATGAGCTGCATATGGATTCGGGCCGACGGAAATGAGGAGATTGCTTCCGGACATTTGATGCGTACCTTGTCCATCGCCCGGGAGCTGGAGAAACGCGGTTGTATCGTGCGATACCTTCTGGCGGATGAGGGAAGCCTTACATGGCTGCGCAGGATGGAGGAGCTGCAGGAGGAGAGTGACAGCACCGGAAATTCCGGGAGAGGACGGCTGCCGGCTGTGATCCTGGGAATTCCTTACGGAAATCCGGAGGCAGAGCTGCCGGTGCTGCGGGAGCTTTTGCAAAAGGCGCAGCCGGGAGAAGAGACAGGGCCATCGGCAAATGTGCAGCGGGCGGAGGATGCGGAGTCCCTGCCGCGGCCGGACTGGATTCTGGTGGATTCCTATGCGGTGAATGCAGGCTGGCTGCAGCGGCTGGGCGAGATGGGCGTGCGGATTGCCTACATGGATGATGAGCCGTGTTTTCCGCCGGTGACGCTGGCGGTAAATTACGATCCCGGAGCAGAGCCCGTTGCCGCATCGGACGGAAAAAGGGAGCTGCGCTGCCTTTGCGGTCCCGCCTATGCACCGCTTCGCCCGCAGTTCGCGGATCTAAGGCCGACGGTTCGGGCCGGTGTCGGCAGGATTTTCCTTTCCACCGGAGGGACGGATCCGTATCGGCTGGCGGGAGCGTTGGAGAGATTGGTGCAGGAGCTCGGATACGAGGCCGTGGTTATGGCGCCGGGATATCCGCGAATCGTGCAGACGGCGGAGGCAATGCAGTCCTGCGACCTGGCGATTGCGGCAGCAGGAACGACGCTCTATGAGCTGTGCGCCGCCGGCGTACCGACGCTGGCCTATGCCATGGCAGACAATCAGGTCATTTTTGCCAGGGCGATGGAGAAGGCCGGTGCGGTGTGCTATCTGGGAGACATCCGCGAGAGAGGCGATTTGCAGGGGTATATGCCGGCCATCCGCCGCTGGCTTTCGGAACGCTGCGCAGAGGGACCGGGGTATTCCCTTCGCTGCGGGGAGGCTGTGCGGATGCATGCGCTCACGGACGGAAAAGGTGCGGGGCGTATTGCCGAGGCACTGCTGTATGGCGGATAATGATACGAGCATCAGCAAACGGATGAGGGAGCCCCTGCTGCGCAGCAGGGGCGGCAATAACGGAAGGAGGGGATTACCATGAGCGTGAACGGAAAGGCAAACGATGCAGCGGAAAAGAAGGAAGCGGCGAGCCATAAAAAGGATCGCAGGAAGCTTCTGGCACAGTATTGCTATGACGGCTCTCGGGAGTTTGAAATCGACAAGACCTCTACGAATGAGACCAGCCTCTGTGTGAGCAAGGAGGTTGCACTGCAGCGCATGGCCCAGAACAATGCAAGGATGGATGAGCTGCAGCAGAGACTCTATGCGGCCAAAAAGGAGGGGGTCATCTTCCTGTTCCAGGCAATGGACGCGGCAGGAAAGGACGGAACCATCCGTTCGGTGCTGCAGTGCCTCAGCCCTCACGGGGTCTATGAGGCGGCCTTTAAGGCACCATCCTCCGAGGATCTGGCACACGACTTTCTGTGGCGCGTAGGAAAGGAGATTCCGGCCAAGGGCGAGATTGCTATTTTCAACCGGTCGCATTATGAGGATGTGCTGATCGGAAAAGTAAAAAAGCTCTACGAGACGCAGGCACATGCGGAGCGCATCGAGACGGATACGATCATTAAGAACCGTTATAAGGACATACGGAATTTTGAAAAATATCTGTATCGCAACAGCATCCGCACGGTGAAAATTTTCCTGCATGTATCCAAAGAAGAGCAGGCGAGACGCTTTTTATCCCGGATCGAGGAGCCGGAGAAGAATTGGAAGTTCTCCACCGGCGACTGGGAGGAAAGAGGGTATTGGGAAGGCTATCAGGAGGCATTTGAGACAGCGATCAACAAGACGGCCACCAAGGATTCTCCCTGGTACGTGGTGCCGGCGGATCACAAGTGGTACATGCGCTACGTGGTCAGCGAGATCCTCTGTGCCAATCTGGAGGACATGAAGCCGGAGTATCCGGAGGTGACGGCGGAGCGGCTTGCAAAATTCCGCTCCTTGAAGGAGTCGATTGAAAAAGAGCTGCAGGTCTGAGAGAAGCTGCAGGACGTTTGCGGGGCGCGAAATGCTGGAGAATACAACTCTTTGCTATCTGGAAAATCAGGATGCCTTCCTTATGCTTCACAGAACGAAAAAGGAAGGGGATGTCAACAAGGACAAGTGGATCGGGATCGGCGGTCATCTGGAGGACGGAGAGAGTCCGGAGGACGGCATTCTGCGGGAAGCAAGAGAGGAAACCGGCTATGAGCTGACCGGGCTGCGGCTGCGCGGCATTGTTACCTTTGTCTATGGGGAGATAACAGAATACATGAACCTGTTCACGGCATCGGGCTTTCGGGGAAGGCTGCTTTCGGATTGCCCGGAGGGAGATCTGGAATGGGTGGAAAAGGCGCGCATTTTCGATCCGAAGGGAGATCTGGAGCTTTGGGCAGGAGATAAGATCTTTTTCCGGCTGCTGGAGGCAGGGGAACCGTTCTTCTCCTTAAAGCTTGTATATGCCGAAGGGGATATCCTGAGGAAGGCGGTGCTCAACGGCAAAGAGCTGGAGCTGTTCGACGTGCTGGACGAAAAGGGGAATCGGACGGGAGTGGTGCAGGAACGGGGCGTCTGCCATAGAGAAGGGGATCCGCACCATGCCGTGCACATGTGGATCGTCCGGGAAACCGACGGGCGGCGCCAGGTGCTCCTGCAGAAGCGCAGCAAGGACAAGGATTCCAATCCGGGCTGTTATGACATCTCTTCCGCAGGGCATATGTCTGCCGGCGAGGAGCCGCTCCCCTCGGCTGTTCGCGAGATCGGGGAGGAGCTGGGACTTTCGATTCGGCCGGAGGAGCTGGAATATGTAGGACTCTTCTGCGGATGCTTCGACAAGGAGTTCTACGGGCTGCCCTTTCACGACAGAGAATTCAGCTATGTATATGTGCTGCGGCGCGATGTTCGGGAGGAGGAGCTGCATCTGCAGGAAAGTGAGGTGGAGTCTGTCCGGTGGATGGATTTTGAGGAATGTCTGCAGGCTGTCCGACAGAATACCATCGAGCATTGCATTTACACGGAGGAGCTGGAGCTGGTACATCGATTTTTTAGCCCGACGAACCGGGAAAAGTAGGGAGAAGCGCTTGCAACGAGAGAAATGCTGTGATAATGTTTTGCTGTTATGTGGTTCCCACACTCAGGGGTCGGTGCTCCTGTCGGAAATGCAGCCGCGCAGAGAGATTGCGGGGGTTCCGATGGCCGCTTCTTAGTGCCGGGAGGGAAGATAAGACCTGCGAAGGCAGGCGGAAAGAGGAGACAATGATTACACAGGAAAAGAAGGCAGAGATCATCAAGGAGTATGGCCGCAAGGAAGGCGATACGGGTTCACCGGAGGTACAGATCGCAATCCTGACCGCCAGAATCACGGACCTTACCGAGCACATGAAGCAGAATCCCAAGGATTTCCATTCCAACAGAGGTCTGCTCAAGATGGTAGGTCAGAGAAGAGGCCTTCTGGATTATCTGAAGAAGACGGATCTTGAGAAGTATCGTGCATTGATCGAGAAGCTGGGCATCAGAAAGTAATTATGTGCAGAAAGGAAGGCGGCGTACGGGCCGGGTGAATACCGGTCCGATGTCGCCTTCTGTTTGTGTTGTATATCCGGGGACGAAGGACCCCCGGAAGGAAGAGCAAAGGGTCAAGAGAATGGATTACAGGGTAGAGCAAAAGGAGAATTACACCACATATGCCATGGAGCTGGCCGGTCGGACGCTTTCGGTAGACATCGGCCGATTCGGCAAACAGGCCAACGGCTGTGCGTTCATGCATTACGGCGATACTACGGTTCTGTGCACGGCTACGGAATCGGCAGCTCCCAGAGACGGAGTGGATTTCTTCCCTCTGTCGGTGGAATACAGCGAAAAGTTTTATGCAGTCGGCAAGATTCCCGGAGGCTTTAAGAAGAGAGAGGGGAGAGCAAGTGACAATGCCGTCCTGACGAGCCGTGTCATTGACCGCCCCATGCGTCCGCTGTTCCCGAAGGATATGCGCAATGACGTGACGCTGGAGTGCATGGTGATGAGCGTGGATCCGGCATGCCGTCCGGAGCTGGTTGCCATGATGGGAGCTCCGCTTGCCACCACCATTTCGGACATTCCCTTCGCCGGCCCCTGCGCAGCCACACAGGTCGGTCTCGTGGACGGAAAGGTCATCATCAATCCCGGACAGAAGGAATGGGATGAGGGAGATCTGTGCCTTACCGTTGCTTCCTCCGCAGACAGAATCCTGATGATCGAAGCGGGCGCCAACGAGATCCCTGAGGCAGACATGCTCTCCTATATCTATCAGGCGGATGCCGTGAACCAGGAGCTCATCCGGTTCTACAGCTTTATTCAGAGCAAAGAGGGCAAGACCAAGCAGGATTATGTTTCGGTCGCAGTGCCGGAGCAGATGTTCGAGGACATGAAGAAGGTTGTTCCGCAGGAAGAGATGGAGCAGGCCGTCTTCACGGATGACAAGCAGACCCGGGAGCATGCGGTAGCGGAGATCACAGAGAGACTGAAGGCGGCCTTTGCCGACAACGAGGCTTATCTGGCGCAGCTGGGAGATGCGGTATATCAATATGAGAAGAAAACGGTCCGGAAGATGATTCTCAAGGATCATAAGCGTCCGGACGGCCGCGAACTGACACAGATCCGGCCACTGCACGCCGAGGTGGGCCTTATTCCGAGAGTGCATGGATCGGCCATGTTCCACCGCGGGCAGACGCAGATCGTGGATGTCTGCACGCTGGCTCCGCTGTCGGATGCACAGCGCGTGGAGGGACTCGATCCCAACATCACGGAAAAGAGATATGTGCATCAGTACAATTTCCCTGCATACTCCGTTGGTGAGACGAAGGTTTCACGTGGACCGGGACGCCGCGAGATCGGACATGGGGCATTGGCAGAGAGAGCTTTGCTGCCGGTACTGCCTTCCGTGGAAGAGTTCCCTTATGCCATTCGCTGCGTATCCGAGACGATGGAATCCAACGGCTCGACATCGATGGCCAGCACCTGCGCATCCTGCATGGCACTGATGGATGCCGGCGTTCCGATCAAGAAGCAGGTGGCAGGCATTTCCTGCGGATTGGTGACCGGAGATACGGATGATGAATTTGTCCTTCTGACCGATATCCAGGGACTGGAGGATTTCTTCGGCGATATGGACTTCAAGGTGACCGGAACGCACGACGGCATTACGGCCATTCAGATGGACATCAAGATTCACGGTCTGACCAGAGCGATTGTCGAGGGAGCCTTTGCACGCTGCAAGGAGGCCCGCGAGTTCATCATGAACGGTGTGATGCGTGAGGCCATTGCCGAGCCCCGCAAGGAAGTCGGCCAGTATGCACCGAAGATTGATATGGTGCAGATTGATCCGGAGAAGATCGGAGATGTGGTCGGCCAGAGAGGCAAGACCATCAACGAGATCATCAAGAGAACCGGCTGCCAGATCGACATCGATGAGAGCGGAAGAGTTTCCATCTGCGGCACGGATGCTGCCGGCATGGCAGAGGCCAAGAGAATGATCCATGTCATCACC
Source organism: Succinivibrio sp. (assembly GCA_963591995.1). Lineage (GTDB taxonomy): Bacteria > Bacillota > Clostridia > Lachnospirales > Lachnospiraceae > CAG-791. The sequence goes on along the minus strand of CAVAUJ010000008.1, from coordinate 39,216 downwards.
ACGGATTTTACCGAGGGACAGGTTCTGGATGGCGTTGTGGTTTCCATCAAGGAGTTCGGTGCGTTCCTTGAGTTTGCACCGGGCAAAGAGGGAATGGTGCACATTTCCAAGATTGCTCCCCGCCGGATCGAGCATGTCGAAGATGTTCTGACGCTGGGGGATAAGGTCCGCGTCGTCTGCCTTGGCAAGGACAAGCTGGGACGTGTGTCGTTCTCCATCAAGGATGCACCGAAGGATAACAAGTAATGGGCAGTATTGCAGAAGAAATCGGACGCCGCAGGACGTTTGCGATTATTTCCCACCCGGATGCCGGCAAAACAACATTGACCGAGAAGTTCCTTCTGTACGGAGGGGCGATCAATCAGGCCGGCTCGGTGAAGGGAAAGGCCACCGCAAAGACGGCGGTGTCCGACTGGATGGAAATCGAGAAGAAGAGAGGAATTTCTGTCACCTCCTCCGTTCTGCAGTTTGAATATGACGGCTGCTGCATCAATATTCTGGACACTCCCGGACACCAGGACTTCTCAGAGGATACGTATCGGACATTGATGGCGGCAGATTCCGCGGTCATGGTGATCGACGGCTCCAAGGGCGTGGAGGCACAGACCAAGAAGCTCTTCAAGGTTTGTGCGATGCGCCATGTTCCGATCTTTACCTTTATCAACAAGATGGACCGCGACGCGAAGGACACCTTTGAGCTGCTCGATGACATTGAGAAAAATCTCGGGGTCGAGACCTGCCCCATGAACTGGCCCATCGGCTCAGGAAAAGCGTTCATGGGAATTTATGACCGCGATTCCAACGAGGTGGTGCAATATTCCGACACGCAGAAGGGAACCAAGGAAGGAAAGGAAACCCGGGTTTCGCTGGAGGACAAGGAAAAGGTCATTGGTGAAATCGGCGAGGGAGCCTATGAGACGCTGACCGGTGAAATTGATCTTCTGGACGGTGCGGCTGCGGAATTCGATCTGGAGAGGATTCAGACGGGACAGCTGACACCGGTGTTCTTCGGTTCGGCCCTTCAGAATTTCGGCGTGGAGATTTTCCTGCAGGCGTTCCTGAAGATGGCTCTTCCGCCCGTGGCGAGAATCAGCGACGGGGTGTCGGTGGATCCGGTCGGTACCGGATTCTCCGCATTTGTTTTCAAAATTCAGGCCAATATGAACAAAGCCCACCGGGATCGCGTGGCTTTCATGCGAATCTGCTCCGGCAAGTATGAAGCGGGCATGGAAGTGCGGCACGTACAGAGTGGGAGAATTCAGCGTCTCTCACAGCCGCAGCAGCTGATGGCAAGCTCTCGAAAGGTTCTGGACGAGGCCTATGCCGGGGATATTATGGGAGTGTTCGATCCGGGAATTTATTCCATCGGGGATACCGTATGTCTGCCGGCGGATCACTTCCATTACGAAGGAATTCCGACCTTTGCGCCGGAGCATTTTGCCAGAGTGCGGCAGGTGGACACGATGAAGCGGGATCAGTTCGTCAAAGGAATCCGACAGATCGCGCAGGAGGGTGCCATTCAGGTCTTCCAGGAGTATAATACCGGCATGGAGGAAATTATTGCCGGTGTTGTTGGAATTTTGCAGTTCGATGTACTGGAATTCCGTTTGAAAAGCGAGTATAATGTAGACATTCGGTTGGAAATGCTGCCGTATGAGAACATTCGCTGGATCACGAAATGCGATACCGACGTGAAGAACATTGTGGGAACAACCGACATGAAGCTGGTGAAGGATATGAAGGACCAGCCGCTTCTCCTGTTCGTCAATGCGTGGAGTCCGCAGATGGTTCTGGACCGCAATAAGGGTCTGGAGCTGGAGGAGTTCTCAAGAAATTAGTGTTTCGTTTGCTCGATCCGTTAAAACGAGCAGGATTCCTTGAATCCTGCTCTGTATATGGGGATGTAGCTCAGCTGGGAGAGCGCCAGGTTCGCAATCTGGAGGTCGCGGGTTCGATCCCCGTCGTCTCCATCAGGTCAGAAAGCCTTTGTTTGGAAGGTTTTCTGACCTTTCTTTTTGTTTGAAGGCGATTGGAAATGTGCCATGAAATGTGGTTTGCAAGTGACTTGCCTGTGGGGCTCTTATTGTTGCTTATTTAGCCGTGACTGCAGAATCTTACTTGCCAGCTTATCACGCTCTTTGAATGCGTGGCTGTATATGCGAAGAGTAATGGACGGATCAGAGTGACCAAGGCGTTCTGCAACTGTTTCAGGGTCCAGACCGGCAGCAACCAGGATGGATGCGGTTGTGTGCCTGAGCTCGTGGAATTTAATCAGAGGCAGTTCTGGTTGGTCTTCGGCTCTGGATGCATTATAGGTCTTTATAATGCGCTGCATTTCCAGCCTGGGTGTGGAGAGGGCCATTGGAAGACCATTGTTCTGCGTGAAGCAGAAGTTTTCGGCGAGCGTCCGGCTTCCAGCCCATGCCGTGCCCATTCCGCGCATTCGTTGCTTCATTTCTTCTTTCAAAGATAGTAGCATGTTCATTACGCTTGGCGGTAAGTCAATGTCACGGAATCCGGAATTTGACTTTGGATTCTTTATAAAGGCACCGTCTTGCGGAGTGTAAGCTAATGACTGGTTGATAATTATGCAGGAGTTGTCGAAATCTACGTTTTTCCACGTGAGGCCAAGCAATTCACCACGTCGGCACCCGGAGTAAAGAGCTAAAGTGTATAGGGTCTGAAGCTGTAGAGAGACGGCCATGGTGCCTTGAAGGTGAGGCTTGATTTCAACGAGTTTTCCGTTCCGTTTCTGAATGCTTCCGGCTGCCTTGATTGGAATAGGCTTACGTATGACATCTAAAAACAATGCCGCCTCATCGATGGTGAAGCAGTGTAATTTTTTGTTTTGACGCTCCAGTTCCTTTTTGTTTCTGCTCTTTCTGGTCCGTACAAGGCATGGATTACTGTCTATCATGCCGTTTTCCCACGCAGTGGACAGGATAGAAGATATCACGGCTTTTGAATTACGAATGCATTCCTCGGAGTATGTCCCTGTTCGACTTCCGTTGTTGTAGGAATAGGTTGAGGAGCGGAGATCATTAACGAACTGCTGGATTGTAAGCGGCCGTATAGATTGGAGTTTCATATGTCCGATGCGCGGGAGGATGATCTTGTCCAGGAGTCCTTTGTATGTTGCAATGGTTGTCTTTTCAAGCTCATTTTCCGCGTATGCCTTCATCCAGCTGATTGAAAAATCCTTAAACGTAGTGTTTGAATCACCGATGGTTCCATTTTTGCATTTGCGCTCGAAATCTACCGTAAATTCATTGAGAGCCTTCAGATTCTTCTTCTCTGACTTTGTGGGGTCCGGGCGGAACGTGGCATACTTATAGGTGTTCTTTCCGTTCCTGGAACCACAGTAAACAGATACAAGGTATGTTTCCCCACGTTTCTTTATAGTGGCCATTATTGGTCCTTCTGGAGGGCTTTTTGACGGCTGCCGACTACCATGCCATGTATATATCCATATGCCATAAGCTGTTCTTCGCTAGAGAGGCTGCGGAAGTCTTCGAGCATATCGTATTCGCGAAAATTCCCGGCCATGGAGGTTTCCAGCGTTATTACTTCTTTTTGAGGGGAATTGCCGAACATGAGGAAATCTGCAGATGTGTGGAACAGCTTGCAGATTTTGGCAAGTGCCTCAATTTTGGGTTCTGTTCCCCTGTCCCAATGAGAAACTATGCTGCAGGACATGTTCAGCTTTAGTGCAAGCTCACGGTTGCTCATACCATGGGCGTTCGCGAGTCCGTGAATTCTAGCTACCATTTCTTTCATGTTGTATTCCATATATTCCCTCCTTTAAGAATTCTTTGATTCGTGTAACTTTTTTTCATTAAGTGGATCCAGATATGTATCGCACATTCCTCCAGCATATCCGAGAAGTTTGAGTTTAAGCTCTGGAGGAAGCTGACGATAGCATTTAAGGAGCTTTCGCTCATCGTTTGATGTGACGTAGTCAGTCTTCTCATCCTCCACTCCAGTCAGCAAATAGGTTGGTGTTATTTTCAAAAATTCGCATATCGGCATTATGTATTCAGAGGTAGGATTGCGGTTTTTTAAATTCCATCCGTTCACCGTACTTTGTGATGCGCCAAGGTATCTAGCCAGTTCTATTTGTTGGATACCTCTATCCTTCAATATCTGTATAATTCGTTGTCCGACAGTCATGGCAGAATTCTCCCTAAAACACTATTTACAAAACTACAAATGCGGTTTATTATTGAGCTGTTCCTAAGAAATACGCAAATGAGCATCTACTAAAAGTCGATTTTAGCACACGGAACAGCCAAGGTCGAGAAAGGAAGGGTATGTATAAGAACGCGCCAGAATGGTGTTACAAAGCCAAAACCGCAATGCAGCGGCAGGGCCTTTCGCAGGTACAGCTTGCGAAAGAGATTGGACGAACAAGGCAGAGCGTGTCAAAGGTCCTTAATGGAACGATGATATGTCAACCGGCAGTGGATGATATATCTGCGTATCTGAAAATCTCTAACAAATATTAAACAGCATATGCGGCAGAAAGATCTGGGTTCTGAGTAATGGGCAAGAATGAAAATGTGTACTTTGAAGCCAGAAAAGAGGCTTCAAAATGGGATGACAGACTGGCAAGCAGGGAGATGGCTGCGTCAATGTTGGGAGTTTCCCCATATACATTGGCAGACTACGAACTTGGCAATACGAAGGTTGTTCCGGTCGATAAGGTGATGCTTATGGCGGATCTTTACAGAGCGCCGGAGTTAAAGACTGGATATTGCAAACACGAGTGTCCAATTGGACGGAATTTTCCTCTGGCAACAGAGCAAAAAGGACTGGAAGGGATTGCGCTAAGGATCATCGGCGGACTTGCGGATGCCGAGGAGATCCAAAGAGGATTGATTGAGATTGCCCAGGACGGAAAGGTCACAGTAGATGAGCGGGCTTCTTGGCACAAGATAATCGAGCAGCTTAACAGGCTGTCAGAGGTGATCAGCGAGATCCGGTTATACGCAGAAAAGGTGGGAGCATGAAGAGAATGATGACCGCAATAACGATGGCGGCAGTGATTGCCCTAGCACCGTGTAAGGGGGTGGTTGCAGCCGACACACAGGCACAGATAGACGAGGAGATCTATCAGGGCGAGCTTCAGCTTCTGGCATGTGTGGTCTATGCGGAGGCAGGGAATCAGGACATGACAGGGAAACGGCTGGTGGCCGGAACTATTCTCAATCGTGTTGATTCCGCAGCGTATCCGAACACGATCACAGAGGTGATCTACCAGCAGGGACAGTTCTCTTGCGTAAATGACGGGAATCTGGACAAGGCCTTCTGGAATGTCACGGATGATTGCTTCAAGGCTGTGACAGCAGAACTGGCACAGAGGACAGATGCCAGCATCCTGTACTTCACGGCAGGAGGGTTTGGCCGGTACGGCACACCGGCATATCAGTACGGCGGGCATTGGTTTTCGAGATAAAAGGAGGAGAGATGAAGTACAGCATGAGGAGAGAGTGCAACGGGAGGAATTTCCGGTACAACTACGGAACCGACAACTTGGAATACTTGGTCCGGCATCACGGGAAATGGGTTCCGTTCTGCTGGATCAGCGTAGACAGGAGCGACTGGAGGGACAAGGAATCCCGTAAGGCGATCATGGAAGACTTCTGCGAGATGATCGCTGATGCGGAGTTCGGATCCCGGTACAACGTAGTGATCGCGTGAGGAGGGTCTGAAATGAACATGAGATACAGGCGATGCTGCTATCTGTGTGAGGAGGAGATCGTTCCGGGAGAGGAATACTACTCCGGCATGAAGGGATATTACCACCGGGACTGCCTGAACGAAATGAGCGCAGTTGAGTTCCTGCAGATGGAGATGTGCAACTTCGACATCGCCGAGGATGAGTATTTCGATGACTACGACGACTACGAGAACGTCGGGTAAAAAGGAGGAGAGCATGGCAAGCGAGGTAATGAATCAGAGGATGGAGTACATGGTAGCAGGGGAGAAGGTGGAGCTGACTCCGAACGTTGTTCGGCAGTATCTGGTATCCGGCAATCCGGAGAACGTCACGATGCAGGAGCTGGTGATGTTCATGAACCTGTGCAAGTACAACGGACTGAACCCGTGGCTGAAGGAGGCCTACTGCATCAAGTACGGCAATCAGCCCGCAACAATGGTGGTCGGCAAGGAAGCCTACTTGAAGAGAGCGGAAATGAATCCGGCATTTGATGGTGCGGAATCCGGGATCATTGTTATTACAAAGACCGGGAACGAGCAGGCGATTGAAAACAGAACCGGGACATTTCACCTTCAGGTCGAGGAGGTGGTAGGCGGTTGGGCCAGAGTATGGAGAAAAGACCGTTCCCATCCGGTCACGGTAGAGGTTTCCTTTGACGAGTACGCAGGGCGAACGAAGGATGGTTCTTTGAACAGCCAGTGGCGTACAAAGCCCGCAACGATGATTCGTAAGGTTGCGCTGGTACAGGCCCTTAGAGAAGCGTTCCCGGGCGATATCGGGGGCATGTACACAGAGGAAGAGGCAAGTGTTCCGAATGAACCAGTGAGGCAGGAAGGAGCCGTAGAAGGCAAAGTAATCGATCCTTTGGCTGGGCAGAGAACAGAAAAAGTGGAGCCGGAACAGCATGGGTTTGATGATTGCGAAGAAATTGATTTTGAAGATCTGAGATAGGAGTGGGTTATGCGTGGCGAGTTTGATTTTGATGGGATGAAGGAAAGAGTTCCGAGAATGGGATCTATCAAGGAAACGGCGGATGCCTTCGGGCTTCCGGCGCATCTGATTCGGATGCTGATCGCTGAAAAGAAGGTGGCTTATATCCAGGCGGGAAAGAAAAAGTTTTACGTAAACCAGAATTCCCTTGCACGATATCTTGACACGGCCAACTTGGAGAACGACATGAAGTTTGCTGTCATGTTAGGAGGTGAAAAGGTTGTTGAAACTGAAAGCCTCTAACTATTACTCAAAGGAGGCGGACCTGGAATATTGGTCTGCCTCTCAATACAAGGATTTCTGTGGTTCATATGGCCGGGCTGGTTGCGAGTTCCGGGCAATGGAAAAGCTGCATCGGAGATGGGCGGAGGATCCTTCTCCGGCACTTACGATCGGGTCTTATGTCGATGCGTATTTTGAGGGGACAAACGCTTTTCACATCTTCCGGGCGGAGCATCCGGAGATTTTCCGGGAGGATGGATCACTTTATGCAAGGTATGCTGTCGGCGACAAACTGATAAGCCGATTGAAAAAGAATCAGCTGGCGATGTGTTATTTATCCGGAGATCACCAGACCATTATGACCGGAGAAATGTTCGGTGTGCGGTGGAAGATCAAGATGGACTCTTATTTTCCGGGCAAATGTATTGTAGATCTGAAGACAACAGAGAGGATCGACAAGGCCTATTGGGTGAAGGATCTTGGCTATATGAACTTCATTCAGTATTGGGGTTATGACTTTCAGGGAGCGATCTATCAGGAGATTGTCCGGCAGAACACCGGGCAAAAACTTCCGTTCTGTATTGTGGCCGTGGATAAGCAAAAGCATCCAACGGTAACGCCACCGGTCTGGATTGAACAGTACATGTTAGACGATGCCCTGGCAAAGATTGAAATGAACATGCCGCATCTGATGCGCGTGAAGTCTGGAGAAGAGGACCCGGTTCGCTGCGGTTCCTGTGATTGTTGCAGAGATTTATATGATCCGCAAGAGCCGATAAATTCAGCGGATTTGTTGCTCTCGCTGAATTGAAAATATATAACAAATGTTATACGCGTTTACAATATACGCAAAGAAGAAGCTGATTTTATGAATAACGTGGTATATGATTGTGGCTATGGGGGACGCGTGGTGCATATCTTTTTTCTGTTCCTCCGGTTCGAGATGGTTGGTTCAATTGATACGTGAGGAGTAAGAAATGAGTAGCAGTTTTATTTTCTACGAAAGCTTTGCGGATGCCTTGCGGGATCTTCCGAGCGAGGAGTTCAAGAAGTGCGTGATGGCTCTGTGTTCGTATGTCTTTGACAATGAAGAGCCCGAAGTAGATTCCGCAATCGTCAAGATCTTTTTCTCCATGGCCAGACCACTTCTTGATGCCAACATGGCAAAGAAAGAAGCTGGTTGCAGGGGTGGTCGTCCGAGAAAAACCACAACAGAGAATGAAGAGCAAAACAAAAAACCTATGGTTACGGAACAAAAAACCATAGGTTTTGAAACCGAAAACCATAGGTTATCAAAGTCGAAACCTGATGTAGATGTAGATGTAGATGTAGATAAGGATGTAGAGAGGGATGTAGAGAGGGATGTAGAGGGGGAAAGAGCGCGCGCGAGCTTTTTCTCGATCAACGACGTTCCGGAACTGAGCGAAGAGGATGCTGCATCCCTCGGTGTTCCTCCGGCATTGTGTGAACCGGTGTCGAGATGGGTGAGCAACAGGACCAGCAGAAGAGAGACGCTGACGCAAAACGAACTCCGGTCTTTCGTGTCCATGGTCAAGAGCAAGGCGCGGACTTACGGAGCACAGGCGATATCGGACCTGATTGCCGAGACGATGTCCAACGGGTACAAGGGCATCCCGTGGGATCGCCTGGAACGGAGGGCCAGAGATAAACCCGCGACCAATACGTTCCTGCAGGACCTGATGGAGGTGGAGGTATGACGAGAGAGGAGACGAAAAAGGTTCTGGCGGTAATATCCGCCACATATCCGGGCTTCAAGCCGCAGGATGCCCAGACAATTCTGAGCGCTTGGTCGATGGTTCTGGAGCCCTACGACTACGGCGAGATCCAGAAGGGGCTGATGGCCTACGTCCGCTCCGACACGAGCGGCTTCGCCCCGGCGGTCGGCCAGCTGATCGGCAAGGCGCAGGAGACCCTTTCCGGGGAGCTGTCAGACGGCGAGGCATGGGGAATGGTCGTCCTTGCGCTCCGGAAAGGCACGTATGGCGCGGAGAAGGAATTTTCAAAACTGCCTCCGGCGGTGCAGAAGGCAGTGGGATCGCCACAGGTCATAACGCAGTGGGCACAGCTGAGCGAGTCGATGCTGACGGGCGTTGAGTCATCGTTCAAACGGGCCTACAAGACTGAGACGGCAAGGAGCCGAGCGCAAGCAAGCATCGGCGGACCCGTCAGAATCACCGGAAATGGGGCAGCAAAGGCTGTAGAAGCCCGGAAGGAACCGGAGAGGATAACAACAACATCGCCCACACCGGAAAAAGCGAATCTGGAGGCTATAGAGAGACGCGTAGAGGCTATGTGGGCAGAACGAGACAAGAGAGGAGAGTAGTATGCAGGAATTGGCATTGGTCATCGAGAATCCCGTAGAGGGGCAGTGGTTGAAGCACATCGACTGGAACAAGGCGGAGTTTGAAAAGGCCATCGAGGAGGCAGTCAGAGACTATCAGGATGTCGCATATGGCGAGGATCAGATCAAGCAAGCCAAGGACGACAGGGCCGCGCTCAACAAGATCAAGAAGGCCATCGAGGACCGCAGAAAGGCCGTCAAGAAGGTGGTGAATGCGCCGTATGACCAGTTCGAGAAAGAGGTCAAAGAGGTCACGCAGAAGCTGGACGCAGCGGTGACACAGATTGACACACAGGTCAAGGCGTATGAGGCCCGGCAGAAGGAAGAGAAAAAGGCGCTGATTCTGTATTATTTCCGGGAAACCCTTGTGAGGGAGAATCACGGAGACATTGACGCAGAGCGCCTGTGCGACGCATCCTGGCTGAATGCATCCGTCAGCATGGCACAGATCCGCAAGGCCATCGAGACGAGAGTGGAGAATCTGAAGAACGGATTTGCATTTTGCGACAACCTTCCGGACGACGAGCGAGTGATTGCCTTGAATGAGTTTGGCAAGAAGTATGATCTTGGCGAGACACTGGCTGCGGTGAACGAATTCAAAAACACTAAGGCTGCGGTGGAAGCGCAGAAGGCACGTGAGAGTGCCCAGAACAAGGCGGAGGAGCTTATTGAACGAATGGATGGGCAACTGCAGGGGCCGAATGGAAAACGCAAGGAGGAGGCAAAACAGGGGGATACAGAGGGTGTTGATCAAAGCGATGCGTTGCAGTCCGCAGCCGAGCAGACGATAGAGCCGGAAGCTAAAGATGATACTGTAAGCACCAAGGTTGGCATAGTTTTCAATGGCGAGACACTTTGCAAAATCATGGATCTCATGCGGGAAAAAGATGTTATGTGCAGAGGGATGATGAACGTGCAGCTGGTGGGTACCAGAAAAAACCTTCTGGCATTTATTGACGGGCTGAAGGAAAGCGGCATTAGGTATGGCAAGGTATAAGCAAGACGGAGGGTAGGATGTGACAGAAACGGAATCTTTTACGCTGGATGATATCTGCAGACAGCTCCGCAAGATTTGCAGGGAGGAAGAGGAGAAGGCAAGCAAACGGTCGCATAAGGCTATTCATGCAAAGATGGCGCGAATCCTGGCGAGATATAAAGATCTTTGTATGGTGGTCGAGAATGATAATGTTCCTCCGACAGCGGAAGAGGTTGAACAGTATCGTGACGACTATCTTCGGGGGTTAATGGAAAACCGGGAGGACAATGTGCAGAAGGTCCTTGATGAGGATCAGGCGCGGCGCGTCCGGAATTATGTGCAGCTGAGAGACATAAACAGAGCGATCGAGTTGTACGAAATATCCTGCGGCAATTCATCGAGTGAAGAGAAGAAACGGCAGTTCCGGTCGTTGAAGCACCGATATTTGGAAGACAATGAATGGACGGTGGCGGAGATTGCTGAGTCCGAGGGTGTTGTGGAGCGGACGGTCCAGAGAGATTTATGGACGGCGATAGATAGTGTAGCATTCTTTTTGCGTCCTGATTCAGAATTTTTTGATTAACATAATTCTAATGTCGCAAATATGTCGTTTACAATGTCGTTAGCCGAGTGCTATGCTATAAAGTGCCAGTAGGAAGAAGCCACGCATAGATACTCCTTTCTGCAAGAGCAGGGCGGCTCTGAAAGTCGGCCCTGTTTTTATAGAAGGCCTCATATGTCTTGAAACCCCAATCCCATCAAGGACTTCCGCTGGCAACTATAAAACTGGCAAGGCTTCCGCAAACGCGGAAGCCTTTTATGTTGCAGAAAAGAGGCAAACGATATGGAAGAGCGCAAAATTGTAATGGTGCGTCTTGATGACATCCATCCATATGCCAATAATCCGCGAATCAACGATGCTGCGGTTCCGGCAGTGAAGGAGTCTATCAAGGAGTTTGGCTTCAGGGTGCCGATTATCATTGACGCTGCGGGGACGATCATTGCGGGACATACGAGATACAAGGCGGCACAGGAGTTGGAGCTGGAAGAAGTTCCGGTTATCTGTGCAGACGATCTCTCATCCGAGCAAGTGCAGGCATTCCGGGTGATTGATAATAAGACGCAGGAGCTGGCGAAATGGGATTACGCAAAGCTGGATGAAGAGTTGAGCAAGATCATGGATATTGACATGAGCTTGTTTGGCTTTACCGACATTGGAGAGGAAGACGGAACAGTAAGAGAGCAAAATCTGGATGATTCATCCGAGATCAGCTTGGACGACTTTGAAGACGAGAACTTTGAATGCGAGTGTCCGGTGTGCGGCTTCCGGTGGAATGAAGGAGGCCAGGCATGAGTAATCACAGATATGACTGGAAGTGGTATCTAAAGGATCTTAATCCAGATAAAGACATAAATGTTCTCACCACATTCTCGTGCGGCGGTGGATCTTCCATGGGCTACAAGCGTGCAGGATTTCACGTGATCGGGAATGTGGAGATTGATCCAAAGATCAATGCTATGTATGTGAAGAACCATCATCCGAAGTACAACTTCAACATGGATCTTCGCAAGTTTAACGAGAAGGAAGATATTCCGGAGGAACTGTACCATCTGGATATCTTGGACGGGTCTCCGCCCTGCACGACGTTCAGTTCCGCCGGTCAACGGGAGAAGACTTGGGGTAAAAAGAAAAAGTTCCGTGAAGGGCAAGCGGCACAAACATTGGACGATCTATTCTTCGTGTTCCTGGACACGGTTGAAAAACTAAAACCGAAGGTTGTGTGTGCAGAGAATGTTCCGGGGCTGATTCACGGCAATGCTAAAGGCTACGTGAATCTGATCATCAAAAGGTTCCGAGAGCTGGGATACGATGTGCAAATCTTCAGCCTAAATGCAGCAAGGATGGATACGCCTTCTGCTAGACACAGGGTATTCTTTGTTGCAAACAGGATGGGATATCCGAAACTGAAGCTGGATTTTCATTATGATGCAATTCCGTTTGGAGAAATCAGGTCTGCCAACGGAAGAGCGATAGATGAGGCTTCTGTTCTGGCACAGCTTGCAAAGAAGGCCAATGAAGGAGACCGGTCGCTGGAAGATCCCTATTACCGGATGACGGGCAAGAAGGGGAAGTACTTCACCACGTATATCGTTGCCGATGGAGTGGTAGCTGCGGCAATTACAAGCGGCGGTGAGACATGGCGAATGTGCGACAGAAAGCCGTTCACAGACGAAGACTATCGGAACGTACAATCATTCCCGCAAGACTATGACTTCTGCTGTAATGAGCCGAAGTACGTGTGCGGAATGAGCGTCCCACCTAACATGATGGCGAATATCGCGACGGAGATATATGACCAATGGCTGAGCAAATAAAGATCACATATAAGTCTCTGGATAACATCCGGTATTACGACAACAATCCGAGGCGGAATGAAAAAGCCGTTAAAGCAGTTAAAAAGTCGATCAAAGAGTTCGGATTCTTAAATCCGATCATTATAGACAAGGACAGCGTGATCGTAGCAGGGCACACACGTTTCCTTGCGGCGCAGCAGCTGAATCTTGAAAATGTACCGTGCATCATTGCAGACGATCTTACAGAGGAGCAGGTAACAGCATTCCGCTTGGCAGATAACCGGGTGGCAGAGATTGCAACGTGGGATAAAGACAAGCTTCATGCGGAGCTGGCTGAGCTGAAAGATATCTTCGATATGACCGAATTCGGCTTTAAGTCGGACGATGATGCATTGAAGGAAAAATTGAAAGGAACCGGACACAGGTGCCCTAAGTGCGGTTATGAGTGGTAGTTATGGCTAGAATGGGAAGGCCAAGGAAAGAAATCGATCAACAGGTCTTCGAAAACTTGTGCCATCTGCAGTGTACAGAGGAAGAGATCGCTGATTTCTTCAAATGTTCCGTGGACACGGTCGGAAATTGGTGCAAAAGGACTTATAAAACGACATTTTCGGAGGCCTATATTAAATACTCTGCCGGAGGAAAAATAAGCCTGAGGCGCACGCAGTTCAAGCTGGCGGAAAAGTCGGCCGCCATGGCGATCTTCCTCGGCAAGCAGTATCTGGGACAGAAGGACGATATGCGGGTGGATGTAGGATCGGAGCAGGGAGTGCAGATCTATATTCCATCGAACGGAAGAGACGAGACGGAATGACAATGATGCGGGGAGGATGAGACATGGGCGTTATCTTTGCTCCTCAGCCTGGGCCGCAGGAACAGTTCCTGGCAAGCTCTGCAGATATAGTGGTCTATGGTGGTGCAGCCGGTGGAGGGAAGACATACGCAGAGCTATTGGAACCTCTCAGGCATATTGATAATCCGAAGTTCAATGTGCTGATCCTTCGCCATGCCTATACGCAGATAACGGCTCCCGGAGGCTTGTGGGATTCTGCAAGAGAGATTTATCCATATATTAAGGGAGCTATATCGGGAAAGACACCGAAACTGCATTGGAATTTCAAATCGGGTGCGTCTGTAACGTTTGCACACCTGACCAGGAATGAAGATTGCGAGCAGTGGCAGGGCTCACAGATATGCCTTATAGAATTCGATGAGCTGTGCCATTTCAGCGAGTATCAGTTCTTCTATATGCTTTCGAGAAACCGCTCTGTGTGTGGCGTAAAGCCGTATATCAGGGCGACGTGCAACCCGGATTCGGATTCATGGGTCGCGAAATTTATCTCGTGGTGGATCAATCAGGACACCGGGTATCCCATCAAGGAACGCGCCGGAATAATCCGGTGGATGGTCCGGCTAAAGGGCATGATTCACTGGTTTGATGATAAAGAGAACGCTATCAACTATGCCAGAGATGATGGTGTGGAGACGGATCTGCTTCCGTTTGTAGCGAAGTCAGTAACGTTCATCCCGTCATCAGTTCAGGACAATAAGGAGCTGCTGAGGACAAACCCTCAGTACATGACCAACCTGTTGAATCTTCCGCTTGTTGAGCGCGAAAGGCTGCTGAACGGCAACTGGAAGATCAAGAATCACGCAGGGCTGATGTTCCAGCGGGGACAGGTCAAGGTAGTTCCCAAAGAACTGGTCAACAGACAGAACATTCTGGCATTGTGCAGAGGTTGGGATCTGGCGGCGACGGCTGAGGACGAAAAAGGAGATCCGGCATACACAGCCGGAGTTCTTATGGCGATGCTGAAGGACGGGCAATATGCGATTCTGGACGTCATCAATATGAGGCTGGCAGCCGGGCAAGTGCTGAGTTTGATAAAGAACACTGCCGCTGCAGATAAGGCAGCCTATGGCTATGTGAAGATAAGGATTCCGCAGGATCCGGGGCAAGCCGGAAAGAGTCAGGCGGCATATTACGTGTCACAGCTGGCGGGCTATGATGTGTCAGCCAGACCGGAGACCGGAGACAAGACCTTCCGGGCAACGCCGGTGGCTGCGCAATGGCAGCATGGGTTCTTCAGCGTGGTTCAGGGCGAGTGGAACGACGACTACTTCTCGCAGCTGGAAGGATTCCCGGAGTCGAAATTTAAAGACATGGTAGATGCCACGTCGTCGGCATTTGATGAGCTTACAAATTACGGAATGTTCAATATAGATTCGCTGATTTAGGGACCGGCCTTCGCTGGTCCTTTTTGTGTGGAGGCAAGCGTGGCACAGAGCATAGTTACGAGATATGGCGAGATCTGCATGATTTGCGGGAAAACGGCAGAGGCCACGCATCACCTGATCTTCGGTACGGAGCGGGCAAGAGCAGACGCGGACGGCTTAATAATCCCGCTTTGCAACAATTGCCACAACATGGCGGGGGGAACGCGGACAATTCACGGCAACAGCATGGCCGAGAAGATGTCCAAGATGATCGGTCAGCTTGCGTGGGAGAAGCAGTATTACAAGGAACGCGCCGGAGAGAACGGCGAAAATGATACGGCAAGGGAAGCATTCAGAAAACGTTATGGAAGGAGCTACTTGTAATGAGTGTACAGATTGATCCTGTGCAGCGGATGAATGAAATGAACCGCTACCAAAAGGCTGTCACGGAATCCTTCCGAAATGATGGCTACATGAACATGCTGACGAAGGTCGGAACCATGCAGGACAACTCGACGGCATGGGATTATGTGAATGATCCGATCACGTCGGACATGAAGATGTCGCAGCTTTATATTGGGAATGGTCTGTTCTCAAAGATCATTGACCGTCCTGCTGAAGATGCAATTGCAAAGGGCCTGGATCTTTCTGATCTTGGCGAGGATCTTGAAAAAAGGGTATTCGCAAGACTGGACAGGCTTAGATTCACAGAGGCGGTGATTACGGCAGAGAAGTGGAGCAGACTGTATGGCGGAGCCATCGTTGTCGCCCTGGTCAATGACGGAAGAGGGCTTGATGAGCCTCTTAATTGGGAACAGGTAACAAGTATAGAGGAATTGATTCCTTTTGAAAGGCCGCTGATTCAGCCGGATACGATGGAATACAGCTACTTCGATGACATCAACCGAAAGGACAGGGAAAGAAGATTCGGTGATCCGGCGTTCTATGATGTGTACTCTCAGAGTGGATCGTTTCGCGTACACTACTCCAGATGCCTTATTTTTCGCAATGGAAGGCTGCCGGAAAGCGCCAATAGTGTAATTTACCGTCACTGGGGTGTACCGGTCTATATGAAGGTCAGAGAGGCTCTGAGAGAGGCGATATCTTCTCATCATGACGGCACAAAGCTGCTGGAGCGGTCCGTGCTGGGCGTGTACAAAATGAAAAACCTGTCGCAGCTTCTGGCGACGGATGAGGGCGAGAACAAGGTGATCCAGAGGTTGCAGGTCATCGACATGGCGCGGAACATCATCAACTCCATGGCGATTGACAATGATGGTGAGGATTACCAGTACATCAATGCATCCATGAGCGGGGCATCCGACATCATTGACCGGACTTGCAACATGCTTTCCGCCGTGACGGATATACCGCAGACAATTCTGTTTGGCAAGGATCCGGCAGGGGAGGATGCAACCGGCGACAACGATCGGGATAATTATTTCCAGCTCCTGAACCGGATTCAGGCAAATTCCTATCATGACGCTGCAGTGAAAGTAGTTAAGCTGGTTCTGAAGGAGATTGTTGCAGAGGGAGAGAACGAGGGAGACATTCCTGAGTACGAAGTGCGATTTAACCCGATGAAGCAGCTTTCCGAAGAAGAGCAAGCCAATATCGACAGCATTAAGGCCGGAACGGCGCAGACCAAGGCGGCTACGGCACAAGTCTATGTGGATATGCAAGCGCTTGATCCTTCTGAGGTTAGAAAAGGGCTTGCGGACTCCAACGACTACCAAATCCAGGGCATTGTTGAAAATGACAATCTGGAGATACCAGAGGAAGCATACGATCTTCGCAAACAATTTGCGGAGCTAAACCAGATCGGAGGCGAAGGTGAGGATAATGGAAACGCTTCTGCGGAAGGGGGGATGCAACAAGCCGCTGACAACCCAGCAGAAGATGGTATGATGAATGCGGATGGAGCTCCGTTTAAAAACCGGAACGCCGCCGGGCCACACGACGGGCGATCATCGCAAAAAGACTACAAAGCGGCAAGGCTGTTCACGAAAGCAGTAAAGGGGACTGTGGCGCAGAATGGTGTTATCGTGAACGAGGTGAGTGCGCACGCTGGTTATAGGATGAAATCAAGAAATATAACCCCAGAAGACTTAAAGGACTCGCTCACAAATCCAGATTCCATGTATCCTGGAAACAGCAAGCACAAAGACGTCACATGTTTCCAGAAAGGGAAAAACCGGATCGTTCTAAGCAATACAGGAAACGTAGTAACAACAATCGACTTATGGGCGGAGGACGAGTAATGAGGGATCTGTCGGAAAAACAATTAAAATTTATATGGAACAACTTCCACAGGACAAAAGAAGATCTAAAAAATATTAGCAAAGAGGAGTGGTTCCATATCCGCGAAGACAGTTTCATGATTTCGGCTGATGAGCTGGTGGATGAAGACGGAAACTTTATCGACAATATTTCTGAGGAATGCAAAATCGCAGAAAGCATTGCAGACATGAAGTATTCTGAGTTAATGGAAGCATAAAGGGATATAAATAGCGGTTAGAGGAAGCAAAAGGACTTAGGAGAAACCCTAGGTCCTTTTTTGATGCTCATTTTTCGGAGGAACAATGAAAAAGAACGATATTCCATATGGAGTTGGAGTGCTTGTAGCAAAGGACGGCAAATTCCTTTGCGGCCTCCGGAAAGATACAGGAGAGATCTGTGGTCCCGGTGGCCATCTTGAAAAAGACGAGAGTCCGGAACAGGCTGCAGTCAGAGAAACAAGAGAAGAGTTCGGAATTACGCCAACAAAGCTGCGGAGGATCGGATGCTTGAAGAGTAAGACGAAAGCATATCTGCCAACGATGGTGTTCCTGTGCACGGAGTTTGAAGGAGAGCCGAAGATGGACAGCGACGAAATGGTTTCTCCATATTACGGCTTCAACGACATCGCAGATCTGGAACGGAAGGATGCAAAGCTGTATCCGGCATTTGAAGACTCGCTGTCGCTGCTGGAGGATTGCATCAATGGTCGCGATGATGGCGGTCCTGGCAGCGGCTTTTTTGGTCATGAAGGCAGACCGGGCCAGAGGGGTGGTTCGTCCGGCGGAAGCGGCAAAAATTCCTCTTGGAAAGCAAATTACATCCATACGAATAAGAACGAAAAAGGGAATAAAACGAGCAGCAAGCAGAAAAAAGGCAACATTGTATGGTCGGGAGTAAAACAGCATGCCGTGATCGGTGGCAATGAAGACAAAATCCAGCAAGAAATATGGAATAAACAGAACAATAAGGGGAAGACGGAGTATAGGTTCAATAAGTCGTTCCCTGAGTACAGCTTTGTCAGGAAAAAGGCTAGTTTCGATGGTGGTCCCGGGTCTGGTAACTGGGGACATGTCGGAAGACCGGGATTGCGCGGCGGTTCTGGTTCTGGTGGAGGAGCGTCGGCAGCTGGCAGCGGATCTGCAGCAAATGTTAAGGTCAAATCTTACAAAGATTTGAAAATGGGCGACAGCATCAAAGTTAGAGATAAAAGCTTTGATGGCATTAGCACGTTAAGTGCGAAGGTTGTAAAAGTTGCTGACGATCATGCAATTGCGGAGACAGATGATGGAATAAGGCTTTGGATTGATAACGATACGTTTAAGAGCACCATGACGATAACCAAGCGGGGTGAGGCCAAAACTGGTTCAGACAATTCAGCCAGGGTTGCGAGAATGGTGAAGAACATGTCTCCGGAGGAGAGAAAGTTATACGACCAGGCTCATGCAGACTCCGAAAAGGCTGTCAAGATGATGAATGACACGTTCCAGTCGAATATGGACACGTGGAGCAACGCATCCGAAGCGGTAAAGGCTGGCAGAAATCCGATTACAGCGACAGCCGCGGCAAAAAATCATACGATTCCCGGAGCATCGTCTGAAGCACAGAAAGCATATGACGATATTAGGTCGAAAGAGCCACAGATTTCGAAGGACATGGTGGACGTTGCAAACAACAGTGGTTCTGCAATGTACGGACTGGACTATTCGTGTAAGACGGGATCTTCCGTGGCGAACAAAATTGAGCGAAAGCAGGAGAAGAATCCGTCCCTGACAGATACGGAGATTGTTCAGTCTATGGGCGATGCAGTCCGGTATACGCAGCTGACAGATCATGACAAGATTGCATCTACAACAAAAAAGACCATCAAGGATCTCCAGGCTAAAGGTTACACGGTCAACGAGGTTGATAATAAATACCAGGATGCAACATCTGATTACAAGGGCGTTCATATTGGGGCGGTATCTCCATCCGGTCAGCAAATTGAGCTCCAGATTCACTCAAAGGAGTCGATGAAGGTTAAAGAAACAATCCATCCGATGTACGATATAGCGAGAGATGCGAAGACACCGCAGCGAGTAAAGAAGGCACTTCAAATGGAAATGCATGACATTTCTTCGAAGATGGCAACACCGAAGGGAGTTATGGAGTCCAGCATGAAATCCTGGAAGAAATAGGATCAAAACAGCTGACAGCATGATGGTAGCGCGCTAACATGAGTGTGCAGGAGGTGTTGCTATGAAATATATTTACAAGACGAGCAGTGATTGTGGTTTTACTCTTTATAAAGCATCTGTAGATAATGACGGTTATCTTGGTGTTTGCAAGGAGTACCTGGGTAATGGCAAGTGGGAGCCGAGCGAGTTTGCAGAGGATGTAATGCATGGTTGGTGCACGTCTCAGCTGGTTTCGGAGTCTGAAGCTAAGAAGATCATGAAGGAAGTGGACGCAAAGAAATCCTGATAACGTGGTTAGAAGGAGGTGTTCATGAGCAATAAGGAATATGAGGCATTGTGTTTAGCTGTAAGAGCGCATGATGGTCAGTATGACAAGGGAGGAAGCCCGTATATTCTGCATCCCTTGGCGGTCATGAATCAGCTCAGCAATGAAAATGAACGAATTCTGGCACTGCTTCATGATACTGTAGAGGATACGGGCGTAACGAACGAAGAGGTCCGGGAAGGATTTGGAGATGTTATCGCGGATGCCCTGGATTGTCTAACACATAGGAAAAACGAAACCTATGAAGAGTACATTGATCGGGTAGCATCGAATCCCTTATCCGTTGATGTTAAGCTCGCTGATCTTCGCCACAACATGGATCTTTCAAGAATACCGGATCCCACTGAAAAAGACTGGGAGCGGATACAGAAGTATAAGCGAGTCAGAGAGAAGCTGGCGAGATATAAAAAAGCCATTTAGTATTTCTTCCGTGTGGGGCCTCAGTAATGGGGCTCCTTTTTAATGCTCCGGGATGGCTCATTTAGATGGGGGTATGCAGTGCAGAAGTATTTCTACTCCGATAAGACGAAAAAGCGGCTGGAGAGGCGATTTAGAGGCAAGAAAAGTATCGCGGGCAAGGGCAAGCACGGATTCCCGGATTCGGCCGAGCGTGAGTACATCCGGGCGGTAAACGAGTACATGCGGACGGTCAAGAAGCTGTTGGAAGAGGGGATGCCGGAGCTCAAAGGCGAGTACCGACAACAGCTTAATGAAAATATACGAACAGACAGTGTCTTTGACATGGGCATCTTTGTTAACGAGTTTCTTCAAAAAATGAAGGATAAATTAGATGCCGGCAATGCTGCGCAGAAGCTGATCACGAGACTGTACAAGATTGGGAAGATCACGAAAAAGAAAGAAATTTCTGAGTGGAAGAAGATGGTCAGAAAAACGTTTGGCTTGAATCTGTCGGAGGATTACTTCAATGGACAATTCTTTGAATCGGAATTGAAACAATGGGTATCCGACAACGTGGATCTGATCACGACCGTTCCGGCAGATATGTTAGACAAGATGAAGGAGATCATTGTTGAGGGATACAGTAAGGGGCTGTCAACCAAGGAAATTGGCGAGATGATCCAGCGGAACTATATCACGAGCGCGAATCACGCAAGATTCATTGCCAGAGACCAGATGGCAAAGCTCAGCGCCGACATCACGAGGAAAGAGCACGAGGATGCAGGGGTTACGCGGTATGAGTGGTCTGATTCTGGAGACGAACGCGTGCGGCCAAGCCACAGAAGACTGAATGGAAAAGTCTTCCGCTACGACAATCCGCCGGAGACAGATGGCGGAAGACATTGTAACCCGGGGCAGGATTTCAACTGCCGGTGCGTTGCTATTCCGGTGTTTGATTATGACAATATAAGCCTTCCGTTGGAGGATGATGAGAAGTGAAGAACTATGATATGGCCGAGGTTCAGAAGCAATGGTACGACAGGAATGGTTGGCCGCTTGATCTGAACGCAGTTTATGCAATAAATGAATTCAAGGGTGATTCCTCTGATATGGCTGAGGTTCAGAAGTGGTATCTCGACGGAGGCCCCGGCAGCGGCAACTGGGGTCACAAAGGTCGTCCTGGAATAAGGGGGGGCAGTGGCCCTGGGGGCGGGGTAGCCTATAGACTCAACACGCCTTCTGGAGGTTATACGGGGCTTGTGGGGGCATACAAGGAGAATGAGGCACGGAACAAGGAAAATGGAGGCGGCAAGGCGGAGCCGAAGAAGAGCGAAGAGCCGAAGAAAAAGTCGAAATTCGAGGAAGCATTAGAGAGTGGGAAATGTACACCGGAGGATGTTGATCACGCAGAGGTGGGAGATGCCGTTCGAATCTCTGCATTTGAATATATCAAATACTCTGACAATAGATGGATAAGACTTAGGCCGCCGGGAACCTTCGAACAGGAAGACATCAAAAATAAAATATTACAGGCCAATGATTTTGGTAGGGAGATTAAGCCGAGTGATGGATCTGTCACAAAGATAAATGATGAACTGAACAATGCCACGAATGGGATGACAGATGTGGATGACATCAAGGCAGAGGTAAAGCGGCGGACAGAAGGGGCACCTGCCGGAACGATGTATGTGGATGATGATGGATACGCATATGTAAAGCTGGAGGACGGGGATTGGTTATACTCAGGGCCAAAAGCGGTGGACGGCGATGATGGTGTCAACTTCAACATAGCCAATGATTGTGCGAGGCGCGTTGGCGTGGAAGAAGAGAGCACTCTCAGGTACAACGCAGAACGCTCAAAAATACGTTATAATGAGGCAAAGAAGTTGGATCACATACCGTCAGATGAAGAGATCATTGAACGGTTAGGTGGGGCAGATCAAACGGCTGGTTCCTGCGCATCGCTCGCGTATGCATATGCTGGGCAAAAGGCTGGAATAGATGTTGTCGATTATCGCGGTGGGAAGTCGCAGGAATTTTTCTCACTTCAACGCAATACAATGAAGACCATGGAAGGTATCGGCGCTAAGTCGGAATCTGCGAGAAGCGACTTTACTTCTGCGAAGAAATTGCTTAAAGAAATGCCGGAAGGTAAGGAACATATTCTTATGACGGGGCGTCATGCTGCTGTTGTAAAAAAGGAAAACGGGGAGTTTTTTTTCCTTGAAATGCAGGGCACGGCGCGTATTAATGGCTGGCACAAACTCGACAGTGGGATATTGGCCGGTAGATTCGGGTGCAAAAGGTCTCATACTATACGAGGTATTGGCCCCGTTGAGCTTTCAAGTGTTTTGATTGACGTTGAAAAGCTTGGTAAGAACAAGGAGTTTCAAAAAACGCTAGGATATATCAACACGGCGGTTGACAAGCAAAAGAAGGGGGCAGGTGGCTATGCCAAGTAAATTGGTTGGTTTTTCGAAGAGAAAGAGCACCGACGAGGTGTGGAGCGTTGATATTTTAGACGACAACATGGAGCCGAGAATGGGCTCCGTGTACTTCTCCTTCGACAGGAAGAACATATACAATTACTGGACGGATTATAAAAAGTTATCGGCTGAACAAAAATGGCTTTTTGATGACGCCTTTCCGTATTGGGCGCAGTTCGATGTTCCGGAAGCGGAACGAGAAAAGCTGAAGAAGGACCATCCAAACTGGGAATTGCCGGACGATTTGGAAGATGATGGGGTTGAGTACGAGAAGACGGATATAGAATTCGTATCGGAGTAAAGATAAAGAGATTGTTTTGTAAGGACTGCAGGAGGAACCCTGTGGTCCTTTTTCAATTCGGTTTTATTGGAGGAGCGATGAAGATCACAAACCTATACAGAAGGGATGTCATCCGGCTGGATACGGACGATCAGACATACTTCACAAAAGAAGGATATCTGATTGACCATCCCGTCGTTACGAGGATCGGAATCTTCGAATACCACAATCCAGACGGATCTGTAAGAAAGGAATTCAGACCACCGGAGGAGGTGTTCAGTTCTGATTCACTGGCATCATATGTCGGGAAGCCTGTCATTGTGACGCATGACGCCGGCTACGTGTCAAAGGACAATGTCACAGACGAAGAGATCGGAACGATTTTGGAGCCGGGATACCGGGACGGGGACAAGGTCAGGGCGAAGATCGTGATCCACGATGTGGACAGCATGAAGGAGAGTGGTCTTAAAGAGCTTTCCCTTGGCTATAACCTTGATATTGATAATACTCCCGGAGAATACCAGGGAGAGCATTACGATGCGGTGCAGCGCAATATCCGCATTAATCATTTGGCTTTAGTTGGCGAGGCTAGGGCGGGCGACAGTGCACGTCTTAACATCGACGGTAAAGATAGATACGAAAACAGCATCAAAGAAGGAGGACGTGTGATGAGACACACAAGGTTTGACGGCGAACCGATGAGCCCTGAGGATTACATGAGGGGTATCAAGAGCTTGCAGGAGGAAAAGGAAGATGACGATGATGCCGTGTCTTCCGGTTATCCGGAGAATGAGGACGAAGATGATGCGCCTCAGACTCCGGAGGAAAAGATCCAGATGGTGAGAGATCGCCGGGACAGAAGAGATGGCGATGAGGCACCGCAGAGTCTTGAGGAGGCGACACAGAAGCTGGACGAGCAGGATCAGGACATCCAGACGCTGCTGGATTCCATTGATGAGATCCAGGCAAAGAACGACATTTCTGCCGGCAAGACGGATAGTGATGATGAAGATCGGGAAGAAGACGAGGACGACGAAGATGTGGTCCTCAATAAGGATTCCGTGGATAAGCGGATCCGCGAGAGAGTATCCATTCTCCGCATGGCTGATCGGCTGCACTTGGACGGTGTGGACAGGCTTTCCAACATCGAAATCAAGAAGAGAGTAATTAAGGCTATCAATCCGAATGTCCGCCTGGATGGAAAGTCCAAGGGCTACATCAACTACGCATACCAGTATGCAATTGATAATAGCGTGGTTGGCAAGAAGGATGTGAGTTTCCAGAGAATGCAGATGTCCGGAAGACTGAACCACGATTCCGCGGATGTTCGGAACGGTCTTACGGCAGCGCAGGAAGCAAGGCAGAGAATGATTCAGAGAGAAGAGGGAGGTAACAACTAATGGCAGCTCAGACTAAATATAGCTATGCTACTCCGGCCGGTGTTCCCGGTGGTCTGTTTGATCTTGCACCATATGAGTGCAATACACGGGTATCTGAGGCGGATGCCGGCAAGATCCGATTCGGTATGGGTGTTGTAGTGGGTTCTGCCGCTGGTGTTGGCGTAAAGGTTCCTGCGGCTACCACAGATGTGTTTGAAGGCGTTGTTGTTGGCAAGGCTCACGAGCAGGATAGCTCTGGTAAGGTAGTTATTGGAAAGGGCGAAGCCTTCTCCGTGATCCGTACCGGCAAGGTGTGGGCGCTGGTGGATCCTTCTGTAACGATCAAGGTGAATGATAAAGCGTATCTTATTGTGACAGGCGACAATGCGGGCTTTCTTACGAATGCTTCTACGGGAGCACTTGCATTAAATGCGCGCTTTGTTGGCGTTAATGAGGATGGCATTGCTCCGGTTATTCTGTACAATGCAGATCCTGTTGTTGCTTAATTTTGGGAGGTAGAACGAATGAAGTATAATCCTACAATGCCGTCTAAGACCTATGATCTGGAGGATGCTAAGGCAATCAGCAACTCCAGCATTCCTAGCGGCCTGTCCAGAGACAATATTTTGCGGTTTGATTCTGCAGATGATGCATCCATTTTCTTTGCCCGAGAGCTGGACTTCATTAAGGCCGAGACCTATGACGTCCAGTATCCCGAGTTTACCGCAGAGAAGCATTTCCCTGTTTCCCACGAGGTAAATCCTGGTGCTGAAACCATTACGTACTACAGCTATGAGAAGACCGGCTTTGCAAAGATAATTTCCAATTACGCAACCGATCTTCCGAGAGCTGATGTGAAGGGGAAGCCTACGACTTCCAATGTGAAGTCAATTGGCGATTCCTATGGCTATTCCATGCAGGATATGAGAGCATCCAGAATGGCGGGGAAATCTCTTGATACCAGACGTGGAGAGGCTGCTAAGTACATGATTGATCGCAAGGCCAATGAGATTGCGTGGGCCGGTGATGATGAAAATGGTCTGGTTGGCATCTTGACCAAGACCAACAACATTCCGGTTTATGCGGTTGCAGAGGCATCTGGAAGCGCCACCAATACTGAATGGGAAAAGAAGACTGCAGATGAGATTATTGCCGACATCGGCGGCGCTCTGAAGCAGATGGCGACCACCACGCAGAATGTGGAGAAGCCGGACACGTTTCTTCTTCCTCCGTCTGTGTGGATTTCCCTTTCCTCGAAGAGAATTGACGGAACGGCTACCACGCTTCTGCAGTATGTAAAGGATGCGTTCCCGGATCTGACCTTTGATCAGGCGAACGAGCTGGAGGCGGAGTCTACCACCACGAATCCTTATGGCAAGTGCGTGGGTCTTCTGTACAAGAAGGATAAGAAGAAGTTCACCATTGAGATTCCGATGCAGTTCTATCAGTACACTGCGCAGCCGGAAGGATTGGAAATCAAGATTCCGTGCGAGGAAAGACACGGCGGAGCCATCATCTACTATCCGATGTCTCTTATGATCATTCCCGGCATCTAATTACACAGAAAGAAGGAGTATTTATGCTGAAGGTAACGAACACCAGTAGCAAGATTGTCGGATTCAAGGGGGAGAACGGTGAGATGATCACTGTTCTCCCTAATTCTTTCAAGGAGGTCGCCGATTCCTTAAGCGTCGCAGTAAAGACTCTTGAGGCCGTGGGGCTTGTCGAAGTAGAGGCTGTTGAGGACAACGCTCCAGAAGCGGCCGATAACGCGTCCGAGAGTTCTAAGAGCGAGCCGGAGACAAAGACCGCTACATCTGGCAGGGCAAGGGGCAAAAAGGCAAAAGAAGTTATCTGAGAGGGCATAGAGGATGGATGAAGAGCTTTTGACAAAGACGCTCAGTATTTTCCGTATTGTTGCTGGTGAATTTGAGTCTATACCGGACGAAGATATGGAGGAGAATGGGAAAACGGTTTATGGCGTAAAGACATACATTGACCTGTTTCACGATCAGATTTCGGCCAAGCGGTTTGGCGCGTCTTACACGAAGGCTCTCGCCTATCTCACCGCGCACAAGCTGAAGATGATGGATAAAGGCGCTGACGACGGATTCGGATCGATGGGGGCAGCCCTTCGGGTTGCCTCTGCCTCCGAGGGCGAGACATCGGTTTCGTTCGGAACCAGTGTCTCAACGGCTGACGCGGATTCTGAGTATGGCCTTACGATCTACGGCATCGAGTTCCTGACGCTGAAAAGGAACGCGATCATCCCGATCGTGTCTGCCGGAGAACCGGTTATTCCGGTAGGAGGTGCGTATGTTCCTTAAAGGCGCAAAGGAGACGATAGACGGTATCCGGGTTAAGATGCTAATGAAAAAGCTGGAGAAGTTCAAAGTCGATGTCGGCTTCAACGAATCATCCGGAAGCTACGAGGATGGACCAACTGTGGCGGAGGTTGCGGCATGGAATGAGTATGGAACAGAACGCAGTCCGGCAAGACCTTTCCAACGGAGAACCTTTGAAGATTGTCGGGACGACATCGTAAACTACACAAACAACATGCTGAAGGTTGCCATTCACGGAGGCGGCGCGAAAGAACTTCTGAATTCGGTCGGCGCATATACCAAGGGAAAGATGCAGAAAGAAATCCGAGATGGTGATTGGGAACCGAATGCACCGTCCACGATAGCAAAGAAGGGCTCCAGCAAGCCGCTGATTGACACCGGACGGATGAGGCAGAGCATTGTCTATACCATCAGTAAAAAGTGATCGTGGAGGCGTTTAGGATGGGTTTACCGCTATGGAAAAAGAAACGGCTGATCCGGAGGTATTCCCTTCCGGCAAACGTCGGCGGATATCAAGTGCCGCTTGGTGAGGACTTCTACATCAGCGCAGATGTGCAGACAACGGGGAACACGAGTTCGACCGGAGAAGACGGAGACATCAGCACGCAGAGCCTGAAGGTGTTCACGGATACGGAGCTGAAGGTTGCTGACGGGACTACGGGGGCCTTCGGAGATCGCTTGTGGTTTCAGGGGAAATGGTTCGAGTGTCGGTCCTCAAGGCTGAGCGAGAACACGTTCCTGAAGCACTGGACGAGCACGTTTGTGCAGTGCACGAATCAGGAAGATCCGCCCTGTGAGGAGTAACGATGAAGATAGCAGAAGCGAAAGAGGAATTTCGCAAGCTGGTGGCTGATTACTTTGGTAGCAGCCACGTTTTTTTCGCGAATTCCAAGATGATCAAGCTGCCGGAGCCATACATCACGATTCAGTTTACCGGAGTTGAGCGGCAGATTCATGAAACGAAGATCCCGCAGTCGGATGGGCACGTGTGGGCCTATAGGGAGATGACGGCAAGCGTAGATGTGAATCTGTACACCAAGGGGCGGAGTGTGGACGGAAGCCCGACGGCTTTTATCAATACGTCACTGGACGACATGGTGAGCTTCCTGGATTATCTGGGATCCGAGATGGGGCAAGGCTACCTGTACACGCGGAACATGGCAATTTCGGTTGTGGGGCAGCCAAGAGATCTGTCGGCGCTTGTCCGTGAGGCGCAATTCCAGTACAGGGCCATGGTGGAGCTACAGGTCCGGTTTACGGATATGACCTACGGCGACTACTACCAGAACAACAACGAACTTCCGACCGCCAGCGGCGGAGGGGACAGAAAGATGGTAACAGAGGCCTCCTATATTGCAGAGGCTGAAATAGAGGCTCAGACAGAATCTGAGCAAGGATAAGGAGGAAAAGAATGAGCAATATTGACGATATTGTAAATGTGCAGATATCGATTGATACTCCCACGAATTCGGGGACATCGTATTCTGCGCTTTTGCTTGTCGCTGCCGCGCCGGAGAACGCGGGTGCAACTATGCCGACCGTCGCCAAGATCTCCTATGCATCAGATCTGACTGATTACGGCTATACGGAGACTTCGGAGGCGTACAAAGCGGCAATCGTTGCTTTTGCGCAGGAGCCGCGACCGGAGAGCTTATATGTGACGGTACGCAAGACAGAGAGCAGCACGACAGAGGCAGTTTCAGCAACGCTTGACAGGGCATTGTCTGAGCCGGGATGGTATGGAGTCATCCTTACGGGAGATTCTACCGGCTCCGATCTGAAGGTGGCTGCCGATTGGGCAGAGGCGAACCAGAAGCTGTTCGGCTTCTCGTGGACGGGCTCCGAGATTCCGATCTCGATCACGTCCTACAACAGAACCTTCGCCGTGTACTATGACGGGACCGAGGGAGACGGCGCGGAATACGGTGCGCTGGCAGTAATGGCAAAGTGCTTCGGGTATGATCCGGGGTCTGAGTCCTGGGATCTGAAGTCTCTTGCATCTGTTCCGATATCTTCTCTGACCAACGCCAAGATCAGCGAGCTGAGCGGGATCCCCTGCATGTATTACGTGAAGACGGCGA
This sequence comes from Succinivibrio sp., assembly GCA_963591995.1. Taxonomy (GTDB): domain Bacteria; phylum Bacillota; class Clostridia; order Lachnospirales; family Lachnospiraceae; genus CAG-791. Next base: position 10,626 of record CAVAUJ010000008.1, on the reverse strand, counting down.
ATCGAAACTGCACAAGGAACGGCAAGGTTGGCTCCGGTGAGTGGATTGATATTATCCGACTGCGTGACTGGCTGGTATCTGAGATTCAGGACAAGGTATTCGCGTATCTTACGGCGAATGCGAAGGTTCCTTATACGGACGATGGCATCACCGGCGTGCAGAACCGCATCGAGGAAGTTCTGTATGCGGCGCAGCGGAACAATGCGATTGAGGCGGACACAACGGACGACGACGGCAACGTAACCAAGGGCTATGTTGTGACGGTTCCGAGGTCATACGACATTTCCGCTGCGGACAAGAAGTCCAGAAAGCTCAAGAACGTGCGATTCACCGCCAAGCTTGCGGGAGCAATCATCGCCGTGACTATCAAGGGCTCGCTGACCTACTAAGGAGGATGAAAGATGAGTGATGTATTTACTTATGATCCCAACCAGATCAAGATTGCGTGCGGAAACCATGTGGTTACCGGCGTAGCAGAGGATTCCTTCGTTACGATCGATCCCCACGGAGACGGCTTTCAGACAAAGGTTGGATGCTATGGCGATGTGAACCGCGCTATCCCGACCGACAAGAGCCAGACGTTGAAAATCGCCCTTCTGCAGAACAGTGCGTCGAACAAGTATTTCGAGGCGATGCACGCCAAGGACAGAGAGGACGGAACCGGCTATTTCCCGATCATGATCAAGGATTTGATGGGGAACGAGACCTTCAGCTCCGACTATGCTTTCGTGAATGATTATGCTTCCAAGGGATACGGGAAGGAACCCACCAACCGTGAATGGGAGCTTACGGTTGTGAACGGAAAGTTCACAAGCTGATGATGGGAGAGAGATATGCCTAAACTGTTAGACGCTACACGGGTAACCTATGGCGATGTGGAATACGCCATCTTCCCTTTTCCTGCAATGACGGCGGCGGGCATCATGGGCGATCTGGCCAAGTATATTGGCCCGATCGTCTCTGCTCTCATGCCTATTTTTGCCGGGGGAACTTCCGGGAAGACAGAGGAAGAGATCGGAACTGCGGCGCTTGGGAATGTCATGAAGATGGACGTGAAAGACGTTGTTGCCATGCTGCAGAGTGCGCTGTCAACGATGGACGGAGCATCGCTGCAGATAGTAGTCTCCAGCCTCTTAACGAAGTACGGCAACATCACCTACGAGTATGTTGACGACACCGGGCGGGCCGTCATGCGAAAGCTGACACCGACAGCCATGGACGAGCTGTTCATTGGAAATCTGGATTGCATGATGAAACTTTGCGTTGATGTGGTGAGGGTCAACTATACGGGTTTTTTCAGCAAGCTTCTGAGCCAATATGGAGACCAGCAAGACACATTGACTCACCTGACATTGAGAAATACGGAACCTTCAACGGACGCTGTTTCAGTCCTATAGAGATTAAGCTGTACCAACTCATTCAAGAAGGATGCGTGTCCATGATGGAGTTGAAGGAATATTACACGCTGGATGAAGCATTGAAGCTTCATGCACTGATCACTATGCGGCACGACATCGAGGCGATGCGGATAAAGGAAATGGAGAAACGAAGATGACGGTAGAAGAATTTTTTATTTCCCTTGGCTTTAAAACGAACAAGTCTTCCGTCTCAAAGGCGCAGAGCGAAGCAGAGGCATTAAAGGGAACGTTGACGAAAGTCCTTGGTGCAATCGGCATCGGTTTTTCAATTTCCGGAATCAAGAACTTTGTTCAGGAAACCGCATCCCTTGCAGCCGATCTGAAGGCAACGAACACACAGTTTAAGCAGACCTTCGGAGATATGGCAGACGCGGCCGAGGAAAGTCTGAAGAAAGTGTCAGAGAATACGGGTGTTGCTGAGACGCGCATGAAGCTTGCCTATTCCAGAATGGCATCCTTTGCTATGACCGGCGGCATGGAAGTCAGTGAAGCCAATGACTTCACTGCAAGAGCCATGGAGGCAATTGCAGATAATGCGGCCTACATGGACAAGTCAATCGAGTATACGCAGGACATATTCCAGCGGCTCTTAAAAGGGAACTTTCAGCTTGATGACAACCTGAACTTTAACCTTGCTGAGGCCGAGAGAAATCAAATGGCCATGGCGATGTTTCAGAAGAAAACATACAACGATCTGACGGAAAACGAGAAAAAAGAACTGATCCTGCAGAAGCTCATCAGCGCAAACAAGCAGATGGGGGCGGAAGGACAAGCGAGCAGAGAGGCCGGAGAATACACCAACCAGGTTGGAGAGCTCTCGGATGTTATCAAACAGCTAAGAGCACAGGTTGGGGCGATCTTCCTGCCGCAGGTGCTGACGGTATCTACAAAGCTGGCGACGATACTGACGAAGATCGGAGATAAGCTTGGCGATGCGGAGGAAGAAGGGACACTTGCGTACAAAATGACGCAGAAGCTGACCAAAGCCGTGAACAAGTTCTTTGATGTCTGCAGCAAAGTGTACGGTATCGGAAAGCAAGTCATCACCATGCTGGGAGGCTTTGAAAATGCAGTAAACATCCTGAGCGTTGCGATCGGATCGGTCATGGCTGTGCTGGCGGTAGACAAGTTTGCATCTTTCGTTAAGCAGTTTGACGCGGCAAATTTGAAGATCTGGGCTGTTGTTGCTGCGATTGCGGCATTGGTCCTGATCATTGATGATCTTCGGGGGTTCATGAACGGAAAGCAATCTCTGTTCGGAGACATCATCGACTCTATGGGCGGCGATCAGAATGCGGTCCGGGAAGGTTTCAAGAATTTCGGCAAAACAATAAGCGGTTGGGGTGAGTCGCTTGTAGAATTTAAAGACATGGTGGTAGAGGCGGCAGACAAAGTGGCCCAGTTGTTTGGTGCCGAGAACGCTGAGGATGGCTTAAAACAGGCGTTTCAAGCGCTTATTGAAGCAGCCAACACGTATCTTAGTATTTTGGAGCAGATAGCCGGGCTCCTGGCCTATATCACCGGTATTGACAATGTATTTTCGGACGAAGAAAACGTGGCGACATCTGCAGGGACCAGAAGGATGTCGAAAGAAGATGCGAGTGAATACAGGCAAGCGCAGCATGACATGAAGGGCGCGTCATCATCCCAACAAAGAGTGCTTGGGCTAAAAATGCAGCGGCTGGAGGAGAAATACGAAGGGAAAGACACTACGACTCCCGGGCAGCAACTGATTGCAAAAGGGAACAACGATCTGATGAACACTTTAGACAGGGTGTTCAATGGAGGCAAGAATCAGCAGAATGCCTCCTTCAGCGATATGATGCACGATACGTTTTTAACCTTTGCGCAGCCGTTAAAAGACATCACCTTCGGGCTGGTTGATCTGGAGAAGATCGCAAACTCTCTGCAGGATGATTCGGGAGATACAAAGGACACCGTGTCAGACAACGCCGCAGATGCAGGGAGTGCGGTGAAGGCGTATACAACCGAGGGGGAGAATGTACTGAGCCAGTGGTCAGCACTTGCGGAAAAGGGGAGCAGTTCCTTTGACAATCTGAACAACCTAAACCTGAATGATTTCGTTTCGAGGAATGGTGGTAACACCATAACGCAGAACAACACCATTACAACCAATTTCACCGGGGCCACGGATGCCAACACGAAGAAGGCAGCCGCGACAATCACGGCAACAAAGAATGATGGCATTAGTGATGCCATTGCTTTTGGGAGGTAATGCATGACACCAATTCAGCCGGTTAGCATTGCCGGAATCGAGTTTGACGCGCTGATCGATAGCGAAGAAGCGTATGAGGCGGATGTCCCGGAGTATCCAACGGAAAAGGGCTTCTGCGTCAGCGACAACATGGCCATAAACGCTATGGAGCTGAGCATGACGCTGTATCTGACGGCAACACCGATTACATGGCGGGCAAGCCACGGTACGGGTGAGGATCGTCTTGTGTCCATACCGGAACGGCTGGTGAGCATCTATGAGCAGAGAGAGCCGATTACGGTTTACACGCAGGATAAGACCTACACGGACATGGTTATCAAATCCATCAGCATCAAGCGGGATGCCGATACCGGCGCAGCGAGGGAAATTCCGGTAACACTGCAGCAGATCGATGTGACATCGAGTGAAAAAGTGGAGATTCCTGCGAACCTTCCACACTCCGGGACGACAAAGAGCAACTCCGGCACGGCTAGCACCGGCTCTGCTACAGCGAGTGATTCAAGCAGTTCATCCAGCGACTCCGGAAGCTCCGGAAGTTCCGGTGGGGTTGCCAGTACGATTAGTAAGGTGATTAGCGGAGACAGCAACAGCACCATTCTGAGCAATCTGGACAAGGGACTCCAAAATGCAACGGGGCACTCCATCGGAGGCCTTTTTGGTGTGAGCTACGACAAGTGAGGGAGGAGCGATGTTTGAAATCATAGTGCCGGAGGGACACGACACCATGAGCCGCGTCACGCTGGACGGGACGGTGTACTGGCTTAGATTTACGTACAACGGGACAGAGGATTATTGGTCTGTCGGTGTCTACGACGAAGACGAGAATCCGATCATCGCAATGGAAAAGATTGTTCCGTGGTTCAGGCTGTTCAATTATCCATATACGGATCTTCCGGGCGGAACGCTTTTCTGCGATTGTCCAAATGATACCGTTAAGGGGGATGATTTTAAGAACAGGGTCGCGCACATGGTGTATATAGAGGAGGCGGAGATCAGTTGAGGCAGTGGAAGAGGGAATACAGACTGGTTGCCGGTCCGAGAGGGAAAGACGGTTTCAAGCTTGAGAGTGCAGGGGCCGCGAGGCCTCTGCATATTTCTTTTGATTTCGAGAAGTCAGATACACAGAGTTCCAATACCGGGACCATTACGATATCTAATCTGAGCGATGAGCACAAGGCGATTCTGGAAACGAAAGATTGCTACATCGAGTTTAGTGCCGGATATGGAAACGACATGGGCCTGATCTTCTCCGGAGGCGTTTCGACCACCACGGAGGATTTATCCGGTGCAGACAGGGATATAAAGATCAGTGTAATTGACGGCTTTGTGATCAACGATCTTCCGGGCTGGTTGTCGATGAACGGTGTTGTGACGTGTTCCGAAGTCCTGGAGAAGATCACGGAGAAGATGGAGTTGGAGTCGGCGATCATAACGGACGCAGCGCAGGAAAAGCTGGAGTCTGCAAAGTATGACAACGGCTTTTCTTATGTTGGAAAGCTCCGAGCAGCCCTGCAGAACGTGCTGCGGAAGGCCGGGGTGACATTTTCAATACAAAACGGGATCCTACAGGTGTATGTCCACGGGGAATCGGTCACGCCGAAGGCCTATTCGCTGAACGCGGAATCCGGTCTTATTAAGATACCGAGAAGGATCACGATCAGCGAGAACAACGCCAACACCGGCTCAAGCTCATCGAGCAAAAGCTCTTCCGGGACAACCGACAAGGGAATACCGGGATATGAGGTTGACTTCTTCCTGAATCCGGCGATTGGAGTGAATGATCTGATTTCGCTCAAGAGTAAGACGGTATCCGGGTATTTCCGCGTGCACAAAATCACGATCAAGGGAGACAACTACTCCGGCGATTGGATCTGTACCGCGCAGCTTGTGGAGGTGAAGGAGTCATGATACAGGAAGTTGTGGAGCAGATAGAGAATACGGTGCGCGATGTCATGAACAGCAATCTTCACACGAACATGCCGGCAGAGATCGTCGGCATGGATCTGGAGAAGGGTCTTGTTGATGTGAAGCCGGTAGGCTCCTACTACATGAACGGACTGGAGATGGAGTATCCGGTCATATCGTCTGTCCCGCTGGTACTGAATGCAAGCTCCGGCGGAAAGATGGCGTTTGTATCTCCGATCAAGGAGGGCGACACGGTGATGATGGCCTGTGCGGAGCAGTCATTATCAACATGGCTTACCGGGACGAGCAAGCACCAGATGGATGAGCGGTATGAGTTGCAGAATGCCATGGCGATTCCGGGTCTCCAGAAAGAGGCCGTAAAGGCGCAGGAAGAGGCCAACAAGGAAGAGGCCTACATTCTTACGAACGGAAAGACAAAATGCAAAATAAAGGCAGATGGGATCAAAATAGAGTGCTCCGGAGTGACCATCACCATTGAAGACGGAGCAGTGAGGATATCCGGGGTGGATCCCATGGAGATTAACGGGAATGTCACCATCAACGGAGACCTGAATGTATCCGGCGATTATCCGGGGAGGTCCTCATGAATGATCTTGCAATGACCAAACGGGGCGATCTTGCCCTGAAGAATTATGACGTACTGACCACCGACAGCATCGAACAGGCAATCCTGATTCGGCTGCGGTGGTTTTTTAGTGAGTGGATCTACGACACCAGCCTTGGCATTGAGTGGTTCGAGAAGGTGCTTGTGAAGAGTCCAAATCGGCTGCTGGTAAGGAGAATGATCGAGGATGCGGTCCTGTCTGTGGACGGCGTAACCGAGGTGTCCGACACAAAACTTACGATTTTCAATAGCACGAGAAAGGCACAGGTTTCCTTCCGGTACAAGACGACGATGGGGGCCTACGACATGATGGAGACCGTAAGGTTTGATTCGGACATCGATTATCCACGCATTGCCGGAGACACGCTGGTACTTCCGCCTGATGTGACAAGGTTCTGGATTGACGAGGATTCGCTCGTGTTTACGTCTCTTGCGGGTACGGAATATGCAGGAACAACGCTAGTGATTGGAGGTGCGAATGGATGAGATTACAAAGGTCAGGGTAGATGGCGTTGACCGGCTGATCACGGATGAGGCCACAAAGAGCAAGGTGACAGCGCTGATCAATACCATGCTCACGGCCCAGAGTACGATTGTTGCGAACACGGAGAGGATCACTGCGGTGGAATCATCCGTGACGAAGATCGAGCAGAGCGATACCGAAACGGCACAGACGCTGACCGACCACGACAGCCGGATCACCAAAGCGCAGAATACGGCAGACAGCAACGGGACGAAGTATTCCGCACTTAGCGCCGTGGTGGACAACAACACGCAGAAGATCGCTGATGAGATCGAGAGAGCACAGGACGTGGAAGGAGCGCTGGATCAGCTGACCACCACGCCGAAAGACAATCTTGTGACAGCCATCAACTGGGTGCTGACCAAGGCCAACAAGGGCATCGAGAACGTAGGAACGCTGAACGATCTTACGACAGAAGAGAAGACGGATGCGGTGTCTGCCATCAACGAGCTTGTGACGGCGATTGCCGCGCTGACAGCGAGGGTTGCCGTACTTGAAACGGCGGCATCCGCCACAGCCGAGACAGAATAGGGGCGCTGAATGAGACAACGGATCAGGAATGTTATTCAGGCGGAGATTGAGGGAGCATCCTTAGAGGGTGCTTCTGATCTGGAGTTTTACATCCGCCAGTGGGGCGGCCTCTTCATCGAGCTTACGCCGACCATCGTGGATGCGTCGCACATCGAGGTGGAGATACCCTTCGAGGAGGCCATGAAGCTGCAGCCGACACGGGCCAGCCTGCAGCTGGCCTTTACGAACGCCAACGGTTACCGGACGGCGACCGACGTTTTATCAATCCCCGTGGGCGAGCTGCTGAAGGAGGAAGGCTATGATTAAGCTGCCGGTTGGCGATCCCACGATCAAGCTGAAAAACGTTGCGAACGTGATCTACCAGACCGAGGACGTTGAGGTGTACGGCGGCTCCTACGAGGTCACGCCGAAGGTCACAAGAGAGCAGACACTGGAGACCAGGCGAAAGGTCATGAAGGACAACGTCACCGTACACAAGATGCCGCAATTCGAGGTGTCGAATGAGGCGGGCGGCTACACGCTGATATTGGGAGATGAATATTATGAGTAACGCATACATCAACAAGGTGATCGTCGGCACGGAGACAAAGCTGGATCTGACCGGCGATGACATCACCGCAGACAAGCTCGCAAAGGGCATCAAGGCGCACGACAAGAGCGGAGCGCCGATTGTCGGAACTAATACCTATGACGCAGACACGGATGATGCAACGGCCACCGCGGCGGAGATTATCAAGGACGCAACCGCTTACGTGAAAGGCTCCAAGGTAAAGGGAACCATGCCGTCCATCGGGGCGCAGACCATCGAGATCTCCGACAAGACGGAGTCCAAGAGCATCAGCATGGGATTTCACGACGGGAGCGGGAAGGCACAGATCGCGGCGGCGGAACAGGCGAAGCTCATCGCCGAGAACATCCGTGAGGGAGTTACCATCCTCGGTGTGGAAGGCAGTATGAGCGGCTCCGAGGACATGAAGGCACAGGCCAAGAGCGTAACGCCCAGCTTCGCCGCGCAAGAGATTTTGCCCGACACCGGCTACAACGCTCTTTCCGCTGTTACTGTCGGGGCAATCCCGGTATCCGAGACGGACAACACATACGGCGGGAAGACATTGACGATAGGAGCATGAGATGGCGACGAGCAAAGTGATGATTAACGGCGTGGTCGAGATCGATCTTACAGCCGACACGGTCACTGCTGACACATTGGCGGAAGGCGTAACAGCGCATAACTCTGCCGGTGAGGTCGTGACGGGGACTGCGGCACTTGCGGAAGCAACCAAGGAGGCATTCTTCAACGGTATTACCAGCATTGGAGACAACGCATTCTATGGGCAGGATACATTGCGTCTTTCAAGACTTCCGAGCGGGTTGACGAGCATCGGAAAGGCGGCCTTTCACAGCTGCAAAAAGCTGGCGATCACAAGCCTTCCGAGCGGCATTACAAGCATTCCGAATAACTGCTTCAACAACTGCTACGAGCTGGCTATCACAAGCTTCCCGGACGGATTAACGAGCATCGGCGTGTCTGCCTTCAATGAATGCTATGCGCTGAGCACGCTGGAATTCCCGAGCAGCTTCACGACGCTAAACACGTCGGCATTCCTATATTGCACCGGCCTAACGTCCGTCACATTCAAGGGCACGCCAAACTTCATCAGCGCCTCCGGCTTCAGCGGCTGCTCGAATCTCAAAGACATCTATGTCCCGTGGTCTGAAGGTGCGGTTGCGAGTGCCCCGTGGGGAGCCAATAACGCCACCATCCATTACGATTCGACAGTTTAGGAGGAGCCATGCAGACAGTAACGCTATATAGAGTCACCAAGGACGGCAAGACAACCGTCACGCCGATCAAGCCGGAAAGCTATGACGGCACGCTCTACCGCCTCATCGCAGAGGACGGCAAGGAGCTGGTCAAGGGAGATGTCCGCACGCCCTGTATCGACACGGATGACGCAGACGGCTGGACGGAAGAGGACGCACAGGGGGCTGTGGCAGACCTGGCCGCCGAGGAGCAGTTAGACCGGATTAGAAAGGTATACGCAGATGAACTCTAAAGAATTTACTAAGCTTTTGAACGCAGTCATTAAGGATCACGACACGGCAACCCTTGCCGAGGCAGCTGGTGGCATCCGTACCGAAACGGTGCAGTCGGATAAAATCGGCTATGACTGGGTAGTGTATTACGTTAATGATATCGCAGTACGGAAAGATTATGTAGAGCAGGAGATCCCGTATGGCACGAGTGACCATCCGATCGTATGGAAGGAAGGTATGTCGCTGATCCAGAACGCATTTTATGTTAACGGCGATGTAACTAAGGTGTGGTTTGGCGAAGCTGGCAAAATGACTGCATGGGACGATGAAGATTTCGTGGAGATGTAAGGAGATACTATGGGAGTAAATCTGGTCATAGTAGATAATGTAACAAAATTAGATCTAACCGCCGATACTGTGACCCCTGCAGCTTTAAAAAAAGGGGTAACAGCACACAACTCCGCTGGCGATATTATTATAGGAACACTGGAAGAGGGCGGCTTTTCCGTTGAGCGGGAGGCGAACGAAGGCGGCGGGGAGACGGTAATCATCACCGGCATTACATCATAAAAGACAGCGAAAGGTATAGCACCAATGAGCACAGATGCAACGATATCCATCGCGTTTATCATCGCGGCGGTAGGGTTTTTCATTACGATCTACAACTTTAACAATGCACGAAAAAAAGACACGCTCTCTGAGGCGGCGCGGATGGAAGAGATCAAAACCGCGTGCCTTAAGGCCAACATGAAACTTGACGAGGTATGCACTCGTTTAACCGGCATCCAGACCGACGTTAAGCAGCTGCAACAGGCCAACAGCAATTTGGAGCACCGGGTGACGGTGCTGGAGCAGTCCCTGCAGGCGATCAAGGAGCGGTAAAGCCGATGTAATGTAACCGTAGTTAGAGGCCTTCGGGCCTCTTTTTTGATGCAAAGGAAGGAGGAAAGATGGCTGAGTATGGAGTCACGGACAAAGGCTTTGTGCTGAAGCGGTATGACGAGATCCTCAAGGATCTGCAGAATTCCGTGTCAAACGCTCTTGGTTTTGATGTGAGCCAGAACCGGCAGTCCATGCTGAACGCGGCCTTGCTGGTTCCGTTCGCGGATAAGATTGCGACGCTCTGGGAGACGGCGCAGGAGAGCTATTACGCCAAGTATCCGTCCACAGCATCCGGGGTCAATCTGGACAATGCGTGCCAGTATGCGAACGTCACGCGGGAGTCAAACCGGCGGACCGAATACATCATCCATGCCACGGCAGTGGACGGCACGGTGGTTCCGAAGAATTCCATTGTGGCGACCACCACGAATCCGCAGATCAACCTTAAGTGCGCTGCGGAGACAGAAGT
>CAVAUJ010000007.1:37338-56993 GCA_963591995.1 Succinivibrio sp. | reverse complement strand
CCGAACTGGATGGTCGCCAGAGCCACCAGCGCGAGCAGGAAGCAATAATAGTTGGAGGCAACCACATGGAAGGGGGACATCCCCGTCAAAGAGACGCACAGCAATATCTGTCCGCCGTGGGGAACCATTCCCTGAACAACGCAGGAAAAGATATCCAGAATGGAAGCCACGCGCTTCGGCGCTATGTTGTGCTGCGCCACGGTATTGCGCACCAGCGGAGCTGTCATCATGATGGCAAGGGTGTTGTTGGCAATCGCGGCATCAAACACGGAAACCATGCCGGCGGTCATGAACTCTGCCCCCCTGCGGGACTTCACCTTCGCGTGCATTTTCGATACCAGCCAGTCGATGGCACCCAGCTCCTCCGCAATGCTGCCGACGCCCCGCAGCAACAGCGCGAGCAGACAGATCTCATACATACCGCTCATTCCGTCTCCCATGGCCTGGGCAAAGCCGGGAAGATCGAAGGAACCGGTGGCAAAGCCAATCACGGCGGCAACACCGATGCCTGCCAGCAGCAGAATGAACACATTGCAGCCGGTGAGCGCGAACAGCAGAATGAAGAGATAGGGAATGACCTTCACAAAATCATAGGAAAAATCGCCCGAGAGCTCGGCGGAGCTGCCGACCAGCGCATAGAGAATCATGGTTATCGCTGCGGCAACCGCCGCGATGGCACCGTTCATTTTGAACTTATCCCGCATCTCACAGCCGCAGCCGCGGGTGGCGGCAATCGTGGTATCCGAAATCATGGACAGGTTATCCCCGAACATGGCGCCGCCCAGAACCGTGCCGATTGCCAGCGCCGGATTAAGGTTTGCGCTCTGCGCGACCGCCACCGCAACGGGACCGACCGCAGAGATGGTGCCCATGGACGTTCCCATGGCCGTCGCCATAAAGGCGGAAATCAAAAACATTCCCGAAAACAGAAATTTTGCGGGAATCAGACTTAATCCAAGATTGGCGCTCGCCTGCACGCCGCCCATGGCCTTTGCCACACCGGAGAAAGCACCCGCCAGCAGGTAAACGATGATCATGATCATCGTGCCCTGATCGCTCATGCCCTTGCAGAACGTGTCCATGCGAAACTCCAGGCTGCGCTCTTTCCCGCCCATGCACATACATACCAACAGGGCACCGATCAGGGCCACCAGACGCGGAATCTGCTTAAAGGACGTATCTCCATATCCCAGCGCCGTGAAGATCAGACCTCCGCCGAGATAAATCGCGAGGAATGTAAACAGCGGAAAAAAGCCCTTCCAGCCGTAGTTTTTCTTATGTTCCATCGTATTTCCCCCCCTCACATTTACCGTCATTTACAGTGCGGCAAATGCATTTTCAAAGTCGTTGATGAGATCCCTTGCCGATTCCAGGCCGGCAGAGAGACGCAGCAGTCCGTCCGTGATACCGGCAGCCAGGCGCTCCTCCCGCGGGACAGCAGCGTGCGTCATGCTGGCGGGATGCTCGATCAGCGTATCCGGGTCACCGAGAGATACCGCGATGGAAACGATCGACAAATGGTTCAACAGCTTCTTTCCCGCCTCGAAGCTGTCCATCCCCTTTACGTTATCCTCCAGCTCAAAGGTGAGGATGCCGCCGAAAAGGCCGTTTTCCATCTGGCGGCATGCCAGCTCGTGACAGGGATCATCCTCCAGCCCCGGATAGTAAACCCGCTTCACATAGGGATTTGCATCCAGATATTCGGCGAGGGCCATCGCATTCCGGCAATGCCGCTCGACCCGCAGGGCCAGTGTCTTCATGCCGCGCAGGATCAGATAGCTGTTAAACGGCGAGAGAGGACAGCCGTTGAGCTTTGTCATGGCGTTTCCGCGAATTCGTCCGATATCGGCAGCAGAGCCTACCACAACGCCGCCCAGAGCATCGCCGTGACCGTTGATGTACTTGGTCACGCTGTGCAATACCATATCCGCGCCGAGCTTCAGAACATGCTGAATCGGCGGCGGCGCAAAGGTGGCATCTACGACCACGCGGATGTCCTCCCCCGCAATCGCCTTCACGGCGGCAACATCCGTGACCTTTATGATGGGATTGTTGGGCGTCTCAAAATAAATCATTCTGGTATTGGGCCGGATGGCAGCCTTCAGCGCCTCCAGATCCGAGGTGTCCACAGAGGAGACCTCAATGCCCATATTCGGAAGATTAACGGTGGCGACAATGTCTGTGCAGCCGTAAACGTCGGAATCAAAAATCACATGGTCGCCGCATTTAAGAAAGGCAACCATCACCGAGCCGATCGCCCCCATGCCGGAGGCGGTAGCCACGGCATCCTCGCCGCCCTCCATCGCGGCACACTTTAATTCAAATGCTCTCGTGGTGGGGTTTCCGCCGCGGGAATATACATAGCCCGGGATCTCCTTTGCGAATTTGGCGGCTCCCTCCTCCACCGTGTCAAAGCAAAAGGTGGAGGTCTGATAAATCGGTGTTGCCAGTGCGCCGTAAGCGGGATCGTGCCCCTGCCCGGCGTGGATAATCATTGTCTCAAAATCAACCTTGCTCCAATCCGTTTTTCTCATCCCCGAAGCCTCCTTATCTTCCCTGCTTTCCTCTACGGTCACATACCGCTCGGACACGCCCGATGTTACAGCGGAAATTACATTAAACCTGAAAAAAAAAAAGCCGCAGGATTCCTCCTGCGGCTCCTAAGTCCACCCTTTGTTCTACATCCGGCTTCAGTCCACACGCAGGATCAGTGTCAGGATATGCTTCGCCGCCGTCTCCAGCTGCTGCCTTGTGATCAGGCCCTTCTCCAGCGCCTCCAGAATGCGCTCCGGGAAGCCGCAGGCCATCTTCACATCGTTGCCCGCCGCGCATTCCTTGTAATGCTCTCCCCAGGTCCACCAATCGGTAGTCACCATGCCGTCGTATCCCCACTCATCCCGCAGAATTCCGATTAGCAGATCCCGGTTCTCCGAGGAGCGGTGGCCGTTGATGATGTTGTAGCTCGTCATCACGCTCCAGGGGTGTGCCTCCTTGATGATGATCTCAAACTGCCGCAGATAAATCTCACGGATGGCGCGCTCCGAGGCTCTGGAGTCGGAATTCGTACGGTTGGTTTCCTTGTTGTTCAGGGCGAAATGCTTCACCGTTGCCGCCACATGCGTACTCTGAATGCCGCGCACCATGCCGGCTGCCTGTTTGCCTGCCAGATACGGATCCTCCGAATAGTATTCAAAATTCCGTCCGCACAGGGGGCTTCGGTGAATGTTGACGGCAGGCGTCAGCCACACACCGATGTTGTTCTCCGCCACCTCTTCGCCGCCGGCATGTCCCACCGCATAGGTCGTCTCCGGATTCCAGGTGCACGCAAGGAGCGTGGCACAGGGGAAGGCCGTGGTCTCCACGCCCACCTCCGGCTGGATCCGCAGTCCGGCGGGGCCGTCCGCCGTCATAATGTTCGGAATGCCGTACTCCGGAAGATTGCCGTAGCCGAACGTGTTGGCAACGCCGGTGTTCGGCTGCCCGCCGACAAGGCCGGCCAGCGCTTCCTCGGACATCGCCGCGACGAAATCCTCCAGGCTCATATGACCTGCCGCAACCTCCTCGAGCTTCGGCAGACCGTTGTCCTTTCCCGACCAGGGGGTGTAGCCGCGCGGCCGGTAGGGAATCTCCGGCGTGCGTCCCGAGGTCTCCTCCAGCGGCAGCCTCTCCAGACCGTCCGCATTCGGATCATTGGGCTCGCCCAGCGGAAGATTCTCATAGGTTCCGTCGGCGCGCAGGCGGCACTCCAGCTGCGTCGGTGCCATGCGGCTCACCAGTCTCTTTACCACCCGGTCTGCGGCAACGTCATAACGAAAATCGAGCTTTTCCGCCGAACGCACATCTGTCCCGAGGTAGAAGTCGTAAGCGCCCTGCTCCAGCACCCAGGCGGACTTGCAGATTCTGCCAAGGTCGTCGTAGCTTGCAAGCTCGGACGCCTTCACACAAAGGGAAATCGTCTGGCTCTCCCCCGGCTGCAGGAGTCTTGTCTTCTGATAGGCCTTCAGCTCTCTGGCCGGCTTTCCGAGTGCTCCCTGCGGTGCACCGGCGTAAAGCTGCACAACCTCCTTACCCGCGCGCTCGCCGACATTGGTCACGCACAGCTGCACACAGATCATGTCGCCGCTCTCCCGGCAGGGTCCCTCCGCCGTCTCAGCCGCCGGATCCGGTTCTCCGCTCCGGACCCTTGCCTGTACGCCGGTCAGTGCGAACTCCGTGTAGCTCAGGCCGTAGCCGAAGGGATATACCACCTTTTCGGCGGCTCCCGGAATCGTTTCAAAATAGCGATAGCCTACGTAGATGTCCTCCCGGTAATCCACATAAGCGTCCGATGTATGAAAGCCCTCTGTGGAAGGATAGTCCTCCAGACGCTTTGCGAAGGTATCGGACAGCTTTCCGGAAGGGTTTCCGAGGCCCAGGAGCAATTCCGCCGCCGCGGCTCCTCCCTCCAGGCCTCCCTGCCAGGCCATGAGGACGCTCCCGATCCGTGCATTGTCTGCAAACCAGTCCGTCGCCACCATGCCGCCGACGTTCATGACAACAACCACACGGTCGAAGGCCTCCGTCACCTGCTGCAGCAGCTGTTCCTCGGCCGGTGTCAGATAGAAATCACTTTGGGCAAAAACAGAATTCTGCAGATCCATCAGGCGTCTGTCATCGCAGGCATTCACCCCCGGCGCACCCAGCACCGATTTCCGGTCCCATCCCTCGCCGGAGAAGCGGCTGATGGATACCACTGCCGTGCTGCAGCCGGCCGCCGCCTCGCGCAGCAGCTCTTCGGGGAGCTCCGTTTCCGGGATCATGCCCGGAATGCCGCCCTCTGCATAGCACTTCTCCACATATTGCCGGTAAAAGGACGCCAGCTTCTCATCCACGCTCACCAGCTCCGGATGCTCCCGGAAGCCGTCGTAGAGGTTCTTCACATAAGGAACCGTGACATCGCCGGAGCCGCCCCCGCCCTTGACATAATCAAAGGTTCCCTTGCCAAAGAGTGCAATCCTTTCTCCTGCCTGCAGCGGCAGAAGCCCCCGGTCATTCTTTAAAAGGACCATGCCCTCCCTGGCTGCCTCCTTCGAGAGCAGAATATGCTCCCTCGAGGCCGTAACTCTCGTGCTGCCGCGAAGCGGCAGCCCCGGCTGGTACATCGCTCTTGCCCATTTTTTCATTCTGATTTTCCCCTTTCCTGCCGCTCTTTATGCGGCACGCGAGGAGAATTCCGCGCAGGCGGATTCTCCGATGCGATCTGTATTGACGCCGTATTGTGGCGTCAATTCTGTCTGCAGAAAGTGCCATCGGGGACTTTCTGCAGGCGTTCCCCCTTTCCTGCCGCGTTTTGTGCGGCACGCGAGGAGAATTCCGCGCAGGCTTCTGTTACGTGCCGGAGGCTTCACCTGTATCTGCTCGCGTGCGCATCCTCTCCGACGGGCTTCGAACGTGCCGCAGTGTAAACGCTGCCGGTTCGGCCCGTCTGGAGGAGCACAAAGCTCGCAGAATTACAGGGGAAGCTTCCGGCACTTTTGCAGATGCCTCCGCCGTGTTGAATCACGCGTAACCGGATTCTCCTCTTAAAGAATCAACAATACCTATAAAATTTCCGCCCCCTCCGGAATCACGAATTCATGCTCCTTGACCTGGAAGCGCTTGGTGTGAATGCGGTCCTCCTCCATGAAGTCGGACACATAATTCAGGAACTCCTGCACCAGGGAGCTCTGCCGCTGCTCCTTCGGCCATACGAGAACATATTCCACATATTTGGCCGGCTCCGTGATCACCTTGGATACCACATGCACGTTGGGCGTATACGTGGTCTGCGGGAAGATGCTGATGCCTACATTCTGCTCCGTCAGGGCGACGGCATCGATGTAGTTGGACATTTCACAGATGATATCCGGTTCCCTTCCGATCCCGTCAAACCACTTGATGATGGCCTCAATGCGGGAGCTCCTCCTCGGAACGATCAGCGGATAATCGGCCAGCTGCGCCAGCGTCACTTCGTTCCCCTCCAGCTGTGCCAGCGGATGCTCCCGCGGGATGATGGCAATCCACGGCTCCTTGCCGATGACAATGCTGTCGAAATGCTCATGATCGTAGGGGTAGGCAATGACGGCAAGGTCCGAGAGCCCCCGTGCCAGATGCTCCAGCACATCGTCGGAGCTGCCGTTCCACATCTGGTACTTAACCATGGGATATTCCTCGCGGAAGCCCGCAATGAAGCGCGCGGCGATGTACGGCGCCCTTCCTTCCACCATGCCGAGGGAAATGGTTCCGGAAAGGCCGTTTTCCATATGTGCCAGATCCGCCCTGGTCTTGTCCGCCAGCGTCAGCATCTGATTGGTCCGATGCAGCAGAAGGCTCCCCGCCTCCGTCAGCTGCAGATGCCGTTTGCCGCGGATGAACAGCTGTACCCCCAGGTCCTCCTCCAGAGATTTGATCTGGTTGGAGAGCGGAGGCTG
The DNA here is from genome assembly GCA_963591995.1 of Succinivibrio sp. Classification (GTDB taxonomy): domain Bacteria; phylum Bacillota; class Clostridia; order Lachnospirales; family Lachnospiraceae; genus CAG-791. The sequence goes on along the minus strand of CAVAUJ010000007.1, from coordinate 50,544 downwards.
GCTCATGTTCAGCTTCTCCGCCGCCCTTGTGAAATTCAGCTCCTGTGCCACGACGGCAAAATATTTCAACGAACGGAAATCCATGCACTTTTCCCTTTCCACGTATCTGAATTCTCACCACGCACGTATCCGAATCCTCATGACGGCTTCCGCACCCGGGGACTGCATCATGAACCGACGGCCTGCAGAATGCGCTGGGCGATGACCTGCATGCCGGCGTTATTGGGGTGGCAGCTCACGGCCTCCTTGCTGCAGGTATGCCCTGCTCCGTTGGCATCATAGGCCAGCTCGTTCCCGAACACATAGGAGGACGAGGTCCCGGAAACATAGGGCTCCACGGAAATATCCGACAGATCCACGTAGGAAAGGCCGCCGGCCGCAGCGCATTGCTGCTTCACCGCGGTCTCTACCGCACAGTTCCAGAAGTTCCCCACGATCACGAGCTGCGCATTCGGCGCTTTTTTCCGGATATACCGTATCAATTCGGGGAAATCCTCCGCAAAGCCTGCCGCATCCGGAATGGCATTCTCTCCCAGCTGGATCGTGACCAGCTCCAGATCGGCCGAAAGATACGGGTCCAGAAGGTACAGCACCGATTCCCGGGCTCCGCTGCTGATTTCCCAGATCGCGTAGTTCAATGCGCCGCTGTGAACACTGCCTTCCTTGTGTGACGCCGAAAGTCCCGCACAGACCAGATGATAATAATCCTTCTGCAGCTCCGTTGCCCCCATTCCCATGGCATCCGGCCAGTAGCTCTGCCGCGGATGGAGGGTGATGCTGTTGCCGATCGCCAGATAGTCGTACCCATCGCCTGCACGCCAGGAGCCGCTTGTGATCACGAGAATCAGATATTGATGATCCGATGCCGTCAGAACCGGAATCGTTACGGACACAATATCCCCGCTCACCGCCGTCGGCACCCGGTAGTACACGCCGCACCCCGTGTCATAAAAGGCCTGCAGGCTCTCTCCCTCCCGAAGCGTCCGGCCGTTCATGGCATCCTTTAACGTCAGTCCGATGGCGGTCGTGGCGGTTCCGTCCGCAGAGGTTCCCGCCGGCAGCGAAAAGGTCACGTTCCAGGCGCTGGCCCGTTCCTGTCCGCCCGCCATGCTCAGGTACCGCACATCGGCGCTGCCCGTCTCCGTTCCGCAATCGATGATACGTGCTCTGTCCTTGTTAAGAACGTCAAAAAGCCCCTGTTCCGCCGCATCTGCTGCTGCGTCGGACAAGAGCTTAACCGTGGATGTAATTTTGCTCGTTTTGCTCTGCGTTTTCTTTGCGGTCGTGCTCCCGGAGGCCGTTCTCCCGGAGGTTGTCCGGGCTGCCTTCCGGGCTGCCTCCGCATCCGCCGGCAGCACCGCCGCAAGCGCTGCTGCCAGAAGGATGGAGAGTCCGCATCGCCGGAGCCTGTGGTATCTCTTCTTCGTCGTAATAAAACCTCTCATTTATTTGCTGATCTTCTTATCCGCCGTCATCCCCATGTCTTTCCCGAACAGGATGTAGAACAGATAATAATTGGCATTGTCATCTCCCAGATATTTCTGCAGCCAGGAATAATTGCTCTTGAAATACGTGAGATTGAAGGTCGAACTGGAGGAACGTCCCAGGCTCATTCCCGTCGTAAGGAAATCCACCAGCATGGTGTTCGCGTCATAGGTTCCGTAGGCAGCCTGAAGGTCCGGATTGCTCGCCCAGTACCAAACCGGATCGAATACATCCTTGTAATCCTCGCACGTAAACGCCTGGCCGCTCCCGAAATGATACAGGAAGCCGGAAATCAGCCCTTCCTCGTACAGCTTCTTCAATGCATCCGCCGGAATGTTCGCACCCTGGTTGATCAGGTTCAGGATGTTCCCCTGATAAATCTTCTGGTAGCGAAGTGCCTGCTTGAGCTGCGTGTAGACGCCGTTCGCATCCGTGAAGCGGTTGCTCAGGGCCGGAAGCAGCAGACTTTCCATGCTGATGGACTGGGAATATTTGGTATCATAGGCCGCCTTGGCCTGTACCTGCAGCCCGCCCGCAAGAGGCGATACGATCCCGGACACAGCCAGAACCGCCCCCAGAAGGAGTCCCGCCGCCTTCGTTCTCCAATGATTCTTTTTTTTCATCTGTCCGAACATTTTATCACTTTCCTTTCCATTCATCTATTCACTCCGCAGTGCATCAATCGGATTCAGCCGGCTGGCTCTTCTGGCCGGCATCCAGCCGAAGATAATGCCGACCGCTGCGGAAAATCCTGCTCCCAGTGCGATGGCACTGTAGGAAATCTGGAACGAGGTGCTCAGCAGCTTGGTTCCGACGAGGGCAATGATCAGACCCAGAACAATGCCGATGCACCCTCCCATCAACGACAGGGTGATCGATTCGATCAGAAACTGCATCTGAATCCGCGCCGGCTCTGCGCCGAGCGCCTTCCGCAGACCGATCTCCTTCGTTCTCTCCGATACCGACACCAGCATCATGTTCATGATCCCGATGCCGCCGACCACCAGGGCAATGGATGCAATGCCGCCGAGCATGGTGGAGAGCATCGTCTGGACCGTGCTCATGGTATCCATCAGCGAATCCATGCTGATCAGGCTGTACGCCTGGTCCGCATTGTCCTCATCCGTACCGAAAATCCCGTTGAGTGCCTGCTTCAGCTCCTCCTGCAGCTCGCTGGAGGAGATGTTCTCCTCCGAGTAGTAGACGCTGACGCTGGTCACGTTTTTCAGCGAGGACATCTTCAGCGCATTCTTGTACGGCACAATGACCGTTCCCTTAGAGCTGCTCCCCGAGAAGAAGCTGGATACATTGGTGTCCTGCGCTTTTACCCCGATCACCTTGTAATGGTAACCGTTTAAGATGAATTCCGTACCGACCGCGCCGTTGCCGTTCAGAACATTGGTGACAAAATCCGTGTCGACGATGGCGACATTGGTCTCGCCTCCCGCTTCCGCCGTGTTGAAAATACGGCCGGACTGCAGCGTTTCCGTGTTGTGCTGAAAATAAACGGCATCCTCGCCGTCCACCTCGATGTTCTTGACCACATTGCCGTTGTAAACCGCGGAGGTTGTCAGCGAGGCCGACGGCGCAACGGCGTCCACGCCGTCCAGATTCCGCAACGTTTCCAGGTCGCTCTCGCTCAGTCCGTGGTGGGAGATGGTCCCCTGCGCCGAAATGGTGATGGTCCCCGCTCCCAGCGATTCGAATTCGCTCATAATGGAGCCCGTTGCGCTCTGCACCAGAGTGATCAGGCCGATGACGGAGGCCACGCCGATGACGATTCCCAGCATGGTAAGGAACGAACGCATCTTGTTCCCGATAATATTCTGCAGGGCCATTTTCATGCTCTGCCGGATCATGATTATATTACGCATCGGCAAGCTCTCCTTCGCTGATCCTGCCGTCCAGAATCTTCACGATCCGTTTTGCATGGGATGCGATGTGCGCATCGTGCGTAATCATGATGATGGTATTGCCGGCATCGTTCAGACTTTTGAACAATGAGATGACCTGTGCGCCGGTCCGCTGGTCCAATGCGCCGGTTGGCTCATCGGCCAGCAGGATGGACGGATGGTTGGAGACCGCGCGCGCAATGGCCACGCGCTGCTGCTGCCCGCCGGAGAGCTGGTTCGGATAGTTGTCCATTTTATCCGAGAGGCCGACCATCTGCATCACCTCGTTCACCCGCTCCCGCCTTGCCTTGCCGGAGAGGTTCGCATAGATCAGCGGAAGCTCTACGTTCTCCGCCGCCGTCTGCTTCTGCAGCAGGTGGTAGGACTGGAAAATAAAGCCGATCTCATTCCCGCGGACGTGGGACAGCGTTGCCTCGTCCATGTCCGCAATGTGCTCGCCGTTGAGCCAATAATCGCCGCTGGTCGGCACGTCAAGGCAGCCGATGATGTTCATCAGGGTCGATTTCCCGGAGCCGGAGGGACCCAGAACCGCCAGGTATTCTCCCTCCTCCACGGTGAGGTCGATGTTCCTCAGCACGTGCAGGGTCTCGGTTCCCATGACATAGTCCTTACAGATGTTCTTCATCCGCAGAATGACGCGCCCCATTACTGTGCACCTCCGCCGCCGGGGCCTCCGGCAGGCGCAGCGCCTCCGCCGCCCGGGCCGCCGCCCATGTTCATATCCATGTTCATGTCCTCTTCGCTCATGCCGAAGGAGAGGGCCGAGGCATCTGCGGCTGCCGACGTGTTCACGGCATAGTAAACCGTGTCGCCGACCTTCAATCCGTCCGTAATCTGCGTGTAGGTTCCGTCGGAGGTTCCGAGGGTCACCGCCTGCTGCACGTAAGCTTCCTTCCCGTTCTCATCGGTTCCCTTGACCAGAACATAGGAGGCCCCGTCCGTCCCCGTGGCGACCGCGTCGCTGAGCACCGTGACGGCGTCCTTCACCTCGCCGGTGCTCTGCCTGACGTCTGCCGTCATGCCGACCATTACGGAGGAATCCGGGGTAAATTGCACCTCCACGGAGAAGTAGGCAATTCCGTTGCTCGATGAGCCGACCGCGGAAACCGCGCTCACCGTTCCGTCAAAATCCTTATCCACCGCATCCACCGTGACCGTAACGGTATCTCCCTTGGAGAAGTTCGACACGTCGTACTCACTTACGGACAGCGACACTTCCATCTTATCATAGCTGGTAATCGTTGCCAGCGTAGAGGTCGAGGAGACTGCCGTGATGTCGCCCACCTTGATGTTCAGGCTGGTGATGGTACCGCTCATCGGCGCGGTGATCACGTAATCCGAAAGCGAATCCTTCAGGCTGTCCAGCTGCAGCTGGCTCGTCGTATTGTCGGCATTGGCCTGCGCCTGCTTGATGCTGGTCTGATACTCCTCGAGTGTCTGCTCCGTGGCGCGAACGGTGGCATTGTAGGAGTCGATGGCGCTCAGATAATTGTTCTGTGCCGTGATCACGGCATCGTAGAGCTGCGTGAGCTGGTTCTCTTCGCTGATCTTGGCCTGCTCATAGTTGGTCTTTGCCTGCTCGTAGCTCTCCCTGGCCTGCTCCTCACTGAGCTCGTTGGATTCGATCTGCTGATCGTCGGAGAAGGAATCGTAGGTCCTTCCCGCATCGCTTGCCTGCTTCTGCGCATAGGCCTTGCTGTCCACCGACTGCTGCGTGCGCAATGCCGCGCTCTGTACGTTGTTGTAGGCCGACTGCATCTGCTGAATGGCGCTTAAAATGGTCTGGCTCAGCTGCGCGTTGTTGAGGCTGACCTCATTGTCGTAGGCCTCCTGCGCCGAGACCAGATTCTGCATGGCGGAATCGATCTGGCTCAGGGCACTCTGGGTGGACTTGTCCAGCCCGTCCTCAAGATTCTGCTTGAGATTGTCATACTTGGCCTGTGCCGACTGGATGTTCAGGGCACTCGATGTGGCGGAGGCATTCAGCGACGCTTCCTTCTCGCTGATCTGTTCATCGATGTTCGTCGTATCCAGACGCGCGATGACATCGCCCTCTTCTACGGTATCTCCTTCCTCCACCAGAACCTCGGTGACCTTGACGCCGGATACCGCGGACATCACGGACTGGCTGTCAACCGCAGCGATGGTACCCGTATAGGAGTTGCCGGTCGAAAGATCCCGCAGCGTGGCCGTATCCGACCGATATTCCACCTCCGCGTTCTTACGGGCACGCTTCATCAGAAAGAAGGCTGCTGCCGCAAGGATGAGTACCGCTATGATCAGCCTGGTCAATATCTTCCTGCCGCGCTTTTTCCTCTTGCGGCGTGCCCGCTCTTCCAGCTCCTTTCGCCGCTCTTCCTCGTACAGATCATCCTCCGCATCTTCTGTATTCTCTTCCCGCTGCGGCTCTGCCGTGCCTGCCGGTTCGCTGACTGCCGCAGGCTCCTCCATTTCCTCCGGATCGTTTTCATCCAGAAATTCATCTTCCCTCATCTGCCGCCATACTCCTTTCCTTACGTTCCCGAACTGTGTCCAATGCGCCTTCCGAAGGCGCTTCAACCGAGATCTTACCACATTGCACTCCCCGTCATGCTCTGTTCACAAACATTTCATTTATCGGCTGCCGTGCAAAAACCGGCAGGAGAAGCCGTTGTAAACGGTCTCTCCTGCCGGCTGTATCAAATTCCGGTATCCGCAACCGATCAGTTGCTCAGATCAGTTGCCGACGCCGGTTCCCTTGTCCGTGAATCGTAATCTGGTCAATGCTCTTGCCATCGCGGCCTGGGTCATGTAGTACTCCCGCATACTCTGGTGCTGGCGCATACGCTCCTGCGCTCTCTCCAGCGCCTCCCTGGCGCGCCGCACATCCACCTCCTCCGGTGACTCGCAGGTCTCCACCAGAACCGTCGCACGGTTGTTGGCAAAGATCATGGAGCCGACACCGGCAATGCCGCGAATCCAGGTGCCGTCCGGCTTCTTCACCGCCAGCTCTCCGGGATACAGCGCCACCATGGACTGGCAGTGGTGCGACAGGAAGGAGGTGAATCCATCCACCGTATTCACGACCAGGCACGATGCATAGCCTGCATAAAATGTCTTCTGCGCCGCAATGACGCGCAGATAAAATTGGCTGGAATCTGCCATAACTCACTCCGTTTCCGCTCGATCGTCTGCCGCACGGCAAGGACCGTATCCGATGCATTGCCGCCCGCCACAGGACCTGCGGTATGCGTTCTGCGGTATCATCTCTGCGGCATCAGTTCTGCGCCTTCTTTGCCACATCGTCGATGGTGCCGCAGTTGAAGAATGCATTCTCCGGATATTGATCCGCTTCACCGCCGAGGATGGCCTCAAAGCCGTCGATGGTCTTCTCCAGCGGCACGTACTGGCCGGGAATGCCTGTGAACTGCTCCGCCACCGAGAAGGGCTGGGAGAGGAAGTTGCGGATCTTCCGCGCCCGGTACACGGTCTTCTTGTCCTCGTCGGAGAGCTCCTCCATGCCGAGGATCGCAATGATATCCTGCAGCTCCTTATATTTCTGAAGTGTCTCCAGAACCGCCTGGGCCGTCTGGTAATGCCGCTTGCCCACAACGTTCTCCTCCAGAATACGGGAGGAGGACTCCAGCGGATCCACGGCAGGATAGATGCCCTGCTCCACAATCTTACGTGAGAGCACGGTCGTGGCATCCAGATGCGCGAAGGTCGTGGCCGGTGCCGGATCCGTCAGATCATCCGCCGGCACATAAACCGCCTGCACCGATGTGACGGAGCCGTTTCTCGTGGAGGCAATGCGCTCCTGCAGCTCGCCCATTTCCGTCGCCAGCGTGGGCTGGTAGCCGACGGCCGAGGGCATCCGTCCCAGAAGAGCCGATACCTCCGAGCCCGCCTGCACGAAACGGAAGATGTTGTCAATGAACAGCAGGACATCCTTGTGCTCCACATCGCGGAAATACTCCGCCATGGTCAGTCCCGTCTCGGCGACGCGCATACGGGATCCCGGCGGCTCGTTCATCTGCCCGAAGACCAGCGCCGTGTTCTTGATGACGCCGGATTCCGTCATCTCGCTCCAAAGGTCATTTCCCTCGCGGGAGCGCTCGCCCACGCCGGTGAAAATCGAATATCCGCCGTGCTCGGTGGCGACGTTGTGGATCAGCTCCTGAATCAGCACCGTCTTGCCGACACCGGCGCCGCCGAAGAGGCCGACCTTTCCGCCCTTTGCATAAGGCGCGATAAGATCAATGACCTTGATGCCGGTCTCCAGAATCTCCTGCACCGGACTCTGGTCTGTGAACTTCGGAGGCTTCCGGTGGATCTCCCAGCGGTCTCCCTCTACCGGTCCCTTCTCGTCAATGGCATCTCCCAGGACATTGAACAAGCGCCCCAGGGTTCCCGTGCCGACCGGAACCGCGATGCCGTGTCCCTCGGACATAACCGGCATATCCTTCTGCAGTCCCTCACTGGCCGAGAGCATGATGCAGCGAACCATATTGCCGCCGATATGCTGCGCCACCTCCATCACAACCTTCTCACCGTGGTTGTCCACCTGAAGAGCGGTGTTGATGATGGGGAGCGGCTTCTCCTCAAACTGTACGTCTACGACAGGTCCCATGACCTGCACAATTTTACCGATTTGCATAAACTCCTCCAAATCGCGTATTCATTTCATCCGTCCTGCCTGTACCTGCAGCGTCCGCAGCACTCACGCTTTCTCCGAAAGGCGTCTTCTCGCCGCTTCCTTCGCCCGCGCCTGCTGCCTTGCCCGCGCCTTTGCGCCGGCGGCGATCTCCGTAATCTCCTGCGTGATCTGTCCCTGCCGCTGCCGGTTGTATTGGACGGACAGCTCCTGCACGAGCTTCTGCCCCGCCTTGTTGGCCGCATCCATGGCCTGCATTCTCGCGGAATGCTCCGATGCATAGGACTCCACCAGTGCGGAATAGATATAGCCGGAGAGGAAATCCGGTACAATGTTGTCGAGCAGCACCTCCGGACTCGGCTCCAGCGCGAAATCCTCCTGATGGATCCCCGAAAGATTCCTCGTGAGGCTCTCATCCAGACGGACCAGCGGCAACAGCTGCATGGACTCCGGCACGAACTCGACGGAATTCTTCATCCTGGTGTAGATGATGTACACCTCATCCACCTCGTGCGCGCGGAAGAGCTCCAGCATCCGGGATGTGATCTGCCGCGCCCGGGAGAGGGTCGGACTCTGCGCCGTGTAATGGAACTGCTCGTCCACGGTGATCCGCCGGGATTCAAAATAATGCCTTCCGAACTCACCCACAACGAAGAGAAGATCCTCGGAATTCTGCCGAAGGCAGCTCTCTGTCAGCTTCACCACGTTGTGGTTGTACGCACCGGCCAGTCCCTTATCCGCCGTCACGCAGATGACCGCGCGCCGCCTGTGCTCTCCCGCCACCTCGGAGCGATCCTCCAGATACGGATGCACGCACTCCTTCGGCAGATGGCGCACCACGCGCTGCAGCATTGCCTGCAGCGCATAGAAATACGGCTCCGTCTCGGCAAGCGCGCGCTTTGCATTGTTCAATTTGGTAGAGGCGATCATATACATGGCGTTCGTGATCTTGAGCGTGCTCTGAACGCTGTCGATGCGATCCCTCGTCTCTCGAATAGAACCCATTTTCTGCCTGTCCTACCCTTGCTGCGTCTGCTGCCGGCCGGCCTGGAACTCGTCCACGGCATCCAGCAGTGCCTTCTGCAGCTCTTCCTCCAGCTTGCCCTTCTGACCGATCTCCTCGAGGAGCTCGGGATGCTCCTTCTCGAGCCAGCCGAAGAGATCGCTGCAATATGCCGCAATCTCCGACGGCTCCACGTGCAGGAATCTGCGGTTCTGTGCCGCCCAGAGCGTCACCACCTCGCGAACGGGCGAGAGCGGATGCTCGAGCGGCTGCTTGAGCATCTCCATGAGAACCCTGCCCTGCCGCAGCTGATTCGTCGTCGCCTCGTCCAGATCCGACGAGAACTGGGTGAAGACCTCCATCTCCCGGAACTGTGCCAGATCAATACGAAGCGATCCGGCCGCCTTCTTCATGGCCTTCGTCTGTGCGGCACCGCCTACACGGGACACCGAGAGACCTACATTCACGGCAGGCCGCTGTCCTGCAAAGAACAGATCGCTTTCCAGGAAGATCTGACCGTCGGTGATGGAGATCACGTTCGTCGGAATATAAGCCGATACATCGCCGTCCTGCGTCTCAATGATGGGAAGCGCGGTGATGGAGCCGCCGCCCAGCCGCTCGCTCAGCCGTGCCGAACGCTCCAGCAGTCTTGAATGCAGATAGAATACATCGCCCGGATATGCCTCACGTCCCGGGCTGCGGCCCAGAAGAAGAGACAGGGCGCGATAGGCCACGGCGTGCTTGGACAGATCATCGTAAACGATCAGCACGTCCTTTCCCTTGTGCATGTAATACTCTGCCAGAGAGGTCGCCGCATAGGGTGCGATGTACTGAAGCGGTGCGGGGTCAGAAGCGGTGGAGCTCACCACAATGGTGTACTCCATGGCCTCGTGCCGACGCAATGTCTCTACCAGCGAGGCAATGGTCGAGGCCTTCTGCCCGATGGCGACATAAACGCAGATGCACTCCCTACCCTTCTGGTTCAGAATGGTATCGAGCGCAATGGAGGTCTTACCGGTCTGCCGGTCTCCGATGATCAGCTCACGCTGTCCGCGCCCGATGGGGAACATGGAATCAATTGCCAGAATGCCGGTTTCCAGAGGTACCGTCACCGGCTGCCGGTCCACAATGCCGGGCGCCGGCTGCTCGATGCTCCGAAAGCCCCGCTCCGGAATGGGGGCACCGCCGTCGATGGGAGCACCCAATGCGTTCACAACGCGTCCCAGATACTCCTCGCCCACGGGGATGCCGGCCTTCCTGCCGGTTCCGACCACCTTGGTTCCCTCGCCGATGGTCCCTTCTTCATCGAAAAGGATGGCCCCGACGCTGTCCGCCTCGATGTTCTGCACCATTCCCTTGACGCCGTTGTCGAAGAGCAGGATCTCTCCGTACATGACATGCGCCAGTCCGTCAATGGTGACGATGCCGTCTCCGGCGGTCAGCACCGTTCCGACCTCCGACTTCTGTGCCTCCACGCGGAAGTCCTCCGCTGCGGTGCGCAGAATGGTCATGATGCCGTGATCCTCTGCCTCGTCTTTGGGAATCATCGGCTCACTGCCGGTCGGATTCTCCCGGCCCGCCAATGCCGCATCGATCCGATTCGCAATCTGCTTCGCGCGGCCGTTGACGCTCCAGTCGTATTCGTCACTGCCGATATCCAGAACAAAGCCGCCCCCCAGAGATGGCTCCTTTCGAATCTCCAGCTCGATCTTGCCCGGATCCTCTACCTTGTATTGTCTGGCCAGGAATCTGCGGAAGCCTTCCTGCTGCTTCTCATCCGGCTGCGTAACGCACCGGAGGATTGCCTTTACCGTATCACTCATATTGTTCTCGCTCGTGTATCATCTATGCTTCTTCGGTTTCCTTCAGGAACTGATCGAACAGCTCATGATCGTCCGCCTTGGCTGCGTGCTGTCTGGCCACATCCTTGAGCATGTCGGCAATGTCATTCTCTGCCCGCTCCTTCTCCTCCAGTGCAGCAAGCCTTGCCTTCTCTCTGGCCGCCGTAACAATTCCCTCTGCCTTCCGGTCCGCTTCCTCCACAATGCGGTCATACTCCACGGTCGCCTTGGCCTTTGCCTCGGCAATGCTCTTCGCATTTTCCTCGGCAACGTGCTGAAGACTTGCCTCGTAATCGCTCTTGATGGACTCCGCCTCCGCCTTCGTGTCTGCAGCCTCCTGCAGCTGGGCATCCACCTCGGCCTTTCTCTTATCCAGAATCCCGTGCACCGGTGCGAACAGGAACTTGCGCAGGAGCACATACAGGATCAGAAGATCGATGATGGTCCAGAGAATATTGATGTCAAATCGTAACATTTAGCTACCCCTTTGCGTCAATGACATATCCTGCCACGCCCGGCTTTAGGACATGAAAAGAACCAGAATTCCCAATACGAATCCGTAAATTGCGGTAGCCTCTGCCAATGCAGAACCCAGCAGCAGATTCTTCATAATCTTCGAATCCGCCTCCGGCTGCCGTGCGATGGCATCCACTGCGTGGGCCGTTGCAATGCCGATACCGATACCTGCTCCGATGCAGGCCAATGCCGCGATTCCTGCTCCAATTGCTTTCATGTTGCTCCTCCTTTGTGTAAAAAATGTACTGTATACCGGTTAAACGCTGTGCTGCACTTTTTTCACCTTCCGTACCTTCTTCACCTTCGGCTCGGCCGGCGGAAGGGGCTCCGCAGCCTCCGCGATGAAAAGGGACGTCAGGAAAACGAAAACGTATGCCTGAATAAAGCCGTCGAATATATCAAAATACATGCTGAACACCAGCGGAACCCCCACCGGGATCAGATATTCGATGATTTCCATGATGACGAACGCTCCCAGCACGTTTCCGAACAGACGCATGCACAAAGAGAGCGGCCGGATGAAGATTTCCAGAATGTTGATGGGCGTTATGATGGCGATCGGCTCCGTAAAGCTCTTGATCCATCCCTTTGCACCCTTGCTGCGGATACCTGCCGCCTCAATGAGCACGATGCTCATCAGGGCCAGCGCCGCCGTGACGTTGATGTCCTTGGTCGGAGGCTTCATCCCGAGCAGTCCCATGATGTTGGAAAGGCCGATGAAGACCAATACGGTAGCGATGTACTCACCGTACTCTCGCGCGCCCTCGCCGAGCATATCCAGCGTGAAATGATCCAGCCAGTTCACCAGGAATTCCGCCAGGAGCTGGCGCTTGCCGGGATTGCGCACCTTCATTCCTCTGGTAAGGAAGATCGCAAGTGCCACCAGAATTGCCATCACCACCCAGCTGACCACCACGGATTCCTTGACCGGCAGTCCTCCCAGAATCGGAATCGTAAAAGCTGTGTCAACGTTCAGCCTCTCGTTCAGCTCTGCAGCCATCTCTTCCACGATCTCATCCCCTCTCTTTCATTAAATAAGACGGTCCTGTTTCCGCACCCGTCACGATTCGGTCGACCGTATTGTTAAGATATTCACAAAGTCCTCAGGTCTCCTGTACTTTACCACCGCCGGAAACAAAAAAAAAGAGCTTTTCCCCAAGGGAAAGCTCTTTTTGCTCTGTTTTGACAGATGAAGCGCAAGATTTGACGCATCCCTTCCGCCCGGATCGGTCGCCTGTAGGCGAAGGCATGCCGGAAATCGGACGCCCTTTTCACCACGCCGCCGCGATGTCCAGCGTCACCCTCGAGGATTTGGCAAAATCTCCGGTGTCGCACACGATTCCGGTGCCGAGGCTCGTCTCTACGATGGTGCCGTAACGGAATTTGGAATAATTGGCCGCGACCATAATGTAGTCGCCGAACATTTTCACGCCGTCCTTACGCACCCAGTAATCGCCCTCGTAGCCGGCCTTATGCAGAACCGCGACGATCTTGCTCATATTGAGGTTGTAATAGGTCTCCCTTCCGTTCGGGCCCTTGACGGTTCCCTTCTTCTTGTTGAGGACGGCCCCCTTCCAGGTCTTGCTCCTGGTCTGGTTCGAAAGCTCCTCCCGGGCTGCCGCCTTCTGATTGGCCGCTGCCTCCTGCTGCCGCTGCAGCTCCTCCACCTGAAGTGTGAGCTGTGCCACATATTGCTCGAACAGTTCCGGATCGTTCAGAATGACCTGCATGTCCACCGCTGCCGTCTGCGCGGTTGTGTCCGCCGATGCGTCCGCCGCAGCGGTCTGTGTTGTCGCCGTGCCGGAGGATGCCCCC
>CAVAUJ010000007.1:35242-37256 GCA_963591995.1 Succinivibrio sp. | reverse complement strand
CCGCAGCGGTCTGTACTGCCGCCGTACCGGAGGATGCCGCTGCCGTCTGCGCGGCCGCTGTCATCGTGGGATCGTTCTGCGCCGCTACGTCCGATGTCTGCGTCGAATCGGCCCCAGCCGCAGCCGCCGCTGCCTGCAGATCCGCCGGACTCACCGTTGTTTCTGCCGCCCGCGTCTGCAGAGGCGTCCACGGACAGACCGGTGCAAGGCCAAGGAGCAGAAGGCACATCGCCGCTTTGCAAATCATTGCACTACGATGTTGGAATATTCTCTCATGTAATCTCAAACAGCCACTCCTTTCTTTTGTATGTACTGTTCGAGGAGAGATATTACAAAATTATTTCATTTATGTCAAATCCATGTCGGATCCGGGGCTGTCCGCCGGCACCTGCGCGGTTACGGTACAGACGCCAGCCGGCGACGGATCCCGGCAGATGCCGCCGTTCCTTTCTACAGTGCCTCCGTAAATCGAACGAAGGCGGCTCGCCCCTCTTCTGTGTCCTTGTAGACGCCTGCATCCTCCAGAACCCTTGCAAAGACCTCTCCGATCTCATCCTCCAGGATTCTCTGCAGCTCCTCTCTCGCGGTCTCCGGAACCTCTGTCCCCCGGGCCTTCATTCTCTCCGGCTGATACGCAGGATGCCGTTCCAGAATCCGGCCGGCCCATTCCGCATGCGGTGCCGTTGTCTCGCAGGAGGCCGGATCCTCGCCCCTTAGAATCATGTCCTTGAGCAGCTCCATTTCCTTCAAAAGGCGCGCCGGCAGAACCGCGAGTCCCATGACCTCGATCAGGCCGATGTTTTCCTTCTTAATATGATGGAGATCCTGATGCGGATGGAAAATTCCAAGCGGATACTCCTCGGTGGTGCGATTGTTGCGCAGCACCAGATCCAGCTCATACCGACCGTCCCGCATTCTCGCGATGGGCGTAACGGTGTTGTGCGGTGTTCCGTCCGTCTGCGCAAGAATATCGACGGAAGGATCGCTGTACCCTCTCCACACCTCCAGCACCCGGTCGGCCAGACGGATCAACCGCTCCGGATCGCTGCTGTCCAGACGCAGCACGGACAGCGGCCACTCCACGATGCCGGCATCGACATCCTCGAAGCCCTTGATCACCACCTTCTCACGAAGACCCGCGCGCTCCATGGCAAAGGTGTACCGTCCTCCCTGGAAATGCTCATGCGTGAGAATGGAACCGCCCACAATCGGAAGATCCGCATTCGAGCCAATGGTGTAATGCGGGAACTGCTGCAGGAACTGGAGCAGGCGCACAAAGGTATCGTGCTCAATCTTCATCGGGATATGCTCACCCGAGAGCACGATGCAATGCTCGTTGTAATACACGTACGGGCTGTATTGCATGTACCACCGCTTCCCGGCCAGCTCCAGCGGAATCAGCCGGATGGTCTGCCGGGCCGGATGGTCCAGCCTTCCTGCATATCCCAGGTTCTGCGGGCACAGAAGGCATTTCGGATATTTCTCCTGCCGGCTCTTCAGCGCCGCCGCAATGGCCTTCGGGTCCTTCTCCGGCTTGGAGAGATTGATGGTGATATCCAGCTCTCCGTAGCGGGTCTTCGTCACCCACTTGCGGTCCTTGCGGATCCGATAGGTCCGGATATAATCGCTGTCACAGGAAAGGCGGTAAAAATAATCCGTGGCAGCCTCCGGACTCTTTGCATATTTCTCCCGGAAAACACGGAGGACCTCCGAGGGTCTCGGCGTAATGCAGCTCATCAGCCTCGTATCGAACAGATCTCTGCACGCAATCCCGTCCTCGATCACGCCGCGCGAGACGGCATCCTCCAGAAGAAACGACAGAATCTCCTCCAGACAGGGCACCTCCTCCTCTTTCGGAAGATCTCCCTGACCGAAATCCGCGGAAGGCTCGGCCTTCATCACATCCATCAGCAGATTCCCGGCATAATAGCGGTCCTCCGCCCCGATCAGGCCACGGGAAAGCCCGTAGGCGGTCAGTGCCAGAACACCATCCTGTGTTGTCTTCAGCTGCATA
>CAVAUJ010000007.1:13732-35181 GCA_963591995.1 Succinivibrio sp. | reverse complement strand
ACGCCCACCAGATGTGCTCCCTTCGTCCGGCAGCTGTGATTCACCACGGCATTGGCGCCCACCCGGACCCCGTCTGCCAGCTCAATGTCGCCGAACACCTTGGCGCCGGGTCCCAGATAGACATCATCCCCGATGCGGGGCGGCCGGCCGCCGTTCGCCCCCACGCACACGCCCGGATGGATGCGGCAGTTCCTCCCGATACAGCTGCCTGCATTCACGATCACCGGCCCGAGGTGAGAGATGGAGAAGCCCTCCCCCATGACGTTGAGCGGAATGGACAGCGCATATCTTGTCTGCAGCCGCAGGAGCCGCAGCAGGCGGTAATGCCGGTTCCAGCTTCCGGTATTCACGGCATATTCCGCAAGGCGCAGGAGCCGTGCATGACGGTACAGAATCTGTCCCTCCGTCAGGCAGACCGGCAGATCATAATACCACTTCCGGCCGTAGACATCCTTTTCCAGCGCCAGAACGCGCCGCAATTCCTCCCTTGTGGTGATCATTTTTTTTCCTCGTTCCCGCGTATGCACCTTCCTTACACCGGCTTTGTAAGGAATTCCTCATACCACCGCGTCAGCTCTTCAATGTCATAGCCCGCCGCTGCAATGCGATCTCTCTGGCAGATTCTCCTCTCCGGATCCCTCTTTTCGGCGAGCTCCATCGCACGGCGCGCCCAGTTCGCCGGATCCTGCGCGATGGAGAGCCGCTCCGTCAGGCCCTCCGTCACAATGACATCCGGCGTAATGGTGTCCGAGATCAGGGCCGGAAGCCCTGCTGCCTGTGCCTCGATCAATGTGAGCGGCAGTCCTTCGAATTTGGAAGGGAAAATCAGAACGTCCATGGCGGACATCCAGGCCGCGACATCCCGCCGGATGCCGGTGAGGATCACACGCTTCTCCAGTCCGAGCCTTCGGATCTCCTCCTCGATCTGCGGCCGCAGCTCGCCGTCCCCCAGGCATACACAAACGGCTTTCGGATCCTGCTCCGCCAGAACGCGGAAAATCTGCAGGAGGTATCCGTGATTCTTCGAGGCGATAAAGTTGGCAACATGCCCGTAAACGTGCCGGTCCTCCAGATGGAATTCCTCCCGCACGGCCGCCCTCCCCTCCGCGGAAAAAGCAAAGGCACGGATGTCAATTGCATTGTGCACGACCCGGAAGTCCTGCCGCCCGTACATCCAAACCCCGGCCTTTTCGGAACAGGCAAGGCGCACGTCTGCGGCCTGCCGCATCAGAATCCGACCCATCCGATGCAGCAGATATTGCGGATCCGTCTCATTGTGGGAATGACAGACCGTCACCGCCCCGCCGCATTTGGCCGCCAACAGCTGCGGTGCCGCCAGGGCGTTCGCCGTATGCCGGATAACCACCGGATAATGGTTCTCCCGCACGATCCTCCGGATCATCCGCAGGTTGGAAATCGGCTTTCCGGTCATCCGCGGCAGCAGATACACGCGTCCTCCCAGAGCCGCAATTTCATCGCACAGATCGTTCTCCTGTTTTCTGTGAACAATGAAATCAAACTGAAATCGTTCCCGGTCGATGTGCCGGTACAGATTCATGATGAAATTCTCCATACCGCCGGGATACATTGCACCGACGATGTGGAGCACGCGAATCGGTTCACACATGACCTTCCCACCCGTTCGTAGCTTCCTGCTCCCGACTGCACTCCGCGGTTCCGCAGGCCTCCACCCGCAGCAGAACCTTCCGCCTCTGCAGCGCCTCTTTGGTCTCACCTCTCGAATACAGCGCGTACACGACCTCCAGCTCCAGCAGGTCCTCCCGCTCCACCAGCGTCAGACTCGAAGCCTCCAGCTCCAGCTCCAGCCGTCCCGCCGGCGTATCGTACACCGCAAGACTCCGCTTCCTGCGCTGCATCTCCAGCTGCAGGGACAGGGCCCCCTTCCGGCTGATTCCGAGATACCCCGGGCCGAACTTCATGACGTTCCGTATCGTCCCGCCGTTTTCGGGTGCCTCCTCCTCGTAGGACACAAAATGGTGCCCGCTGCGGAAGATATACTTCCCGCGGGCACCGGACACCACCGGCTCCGCCCAGGAGCCGTCCATATTTTCATAACCTCTGACCGTGATCCGGACCTCTTTTGTCATTCCCTTCCTTCCGGGCCGCAGCCCTTACAGCCTCCAGTAATCCCAGGCCGGTGCCGGATATTGCCCGCTCGCAAAGATCCCCTTCAGGTCCATGAGCACCTTTGTCTCATGCGTTGTCCGGAAGAACGACGCAATCCGCTCCGGTGAAAGGTCCTCGAATTCCGTATGCTTCACAGCGATTACCACCGCATCCATGTCCTTCACATCTTCCATGGTGCGGAACGTGATGCCGTACAGCCGCTTTGCCTCCTCGGCATCGGCCTGCGGGTCCACCACCATCGGCGTGATGCCGTATTCCTGCAGCTCCCGGTAAATGTCGATCACCTTGGAGTTGCGTGTATCCGGGCAATTCTCCTTAAAGGTAAAGCCCAGAATGACCACCCTGGCGTTCTTCACCGGAAGGTCGTTGCGGATCATGAGCTTCACCAGACTCTCCGCGCAATATTTGCCCATATCGTCGTTGATGCGCCGCCCGGAGAGAATGATCTGTGAGTGATAGCCGAACTGCTCCGCGCGGTAGGTCAGATAATAGGGATCGATGCCGATGCAATGTCCGCCCACCAGTCCCGGACGGAAGTTCAGGAAGTTCCACTTGGTCCCGGCCGCCTCCAGCACCGCCTTCGTATCAATGCCCATCTTATGGAAAATAATGGACAGCTCGTTCATGAACGCGATGTTGATGTCGCGCTGGCTGTTCTCGATGACCTTGGCCGCCTCCGCCACCTGAATGGACGGCGCACGGTGAACGCCCGCGTCCACCACCAGTTCATACACCTTGGCAACGGTGTCCAGCGTCTCCTCATCCATGCCGGAGACGATCTTTGTGATGGTGTTCAGGCGATGCACCTTATCGCCCGGATTGATGCGCTCCGGCGAATAGCCGATCTTCCAGTCCTTCCCGCAGGTAAGCCCCGACTCCTTTTCGATGATGGGAACACAGGTTTCCTCCGTCACCCCCGGGTACACGGTCGATTCGAAAACAACCACGGTTCCTTTGGTAAGATTCTGTCCGACGAACCGGCTCGCGCCCTCCAGCGGCGTAAGATCCGGCGTGTGATCGCTGTTCACCGGGGTCGGCACCGCCACGATGATGAACTTTGCCTCCCGAAGGCGCGCAGGATCCGCGGTGAAATCGACGGTGGTCTCCCTTACGGCCTCGTCCCCCACCTCATTGGTGGGATCAATGCCTTCCTTGTATCGTGCAATCTTTTCCTTGTTGAAATCAAAACCGATGACGTCCAGCTTCCCGGCAAACGCAACGGCAATGGGCATTCCCACGTAGCCAAGGCCTACCAGTGCCAGCTTCTCTTCCCTCTTGACCAGCTTCTCGTATAAATCCATCTGCTCTCTCCGTATTCTTGATGTCGTATACCGCCATTATAGCACTGCCCACGTCAGAATACAGCAGATCCGGCGCTGCGACCTGCCGCTCAGTTCTTTTCGGCCAGCACCTTCAGCTGCGGTGCGTGATCCAGCACCTCCTCCGAGATGCCGACGCAGTTGTCGCCGATACGATCTACGTTATAAAGAATTTCCGAATAGGCACCGGTCATTTCCTTGGTACACTTGCCGTTCTCCACGCGCTTTAAGTGCGCCTTGTTGAACTGCCGGATCGCCTTGTGCAGCTTGTTCTTCGCACGGGTGATGAAGGCAGGGTCCGTCGCATCCGCACCGTAGGCGGTCAGGAAGGAGGTGGAGAGGCTGTAGAGATTCCTCGCCGCGCCAAAGCACTTGTCCAGCTCGCTGCAGGCATCGCCGGAGAGCGCCAGCCCCTGCGCCCGCAGCGTCTCGATGCCGCTGACAATATCGTTGCAGCGGTCGTAGATGCGGTCCACGTCATTGGCAATCGACAGAAGATCGGAGGCCTGCTCGGACTGCTCCGGCGTCATGGAGCCCTTGGAGAAGAGCTCTGTAATGTAGGACGTAATGCTGGCCTGTACGGCCTTGCAGTTCTGATACCTTGTGCGGAAGGTCTCTGCGTTCTGCGTCAGCTCCTCCGGCGCAGCCGCCTCCTTGCCGCCCTTCCTGCCGATCGTTGCACTCGTCATATCCTCCAGAAGAACCGCTGCGTTCTCCAGGCTCCGGCGGATTTCCTTGGCCAGAAGGATCAGGGCCGCCTGCGGCTGCGAGGTCATGTTCAGATCCAGGAACTTCGGACGGCTCTCCGCCTTTTCCGCCGCCTCTCCGGGACGATCCGGAACGAGGAAGCAGACAATCTTCACCATGATCGCAATCAGCGGCAGCCATATGAGCGTACATGCCACGTTGAAGGTCGTGTGCGCATTCGCGATCTGACGCGAGATCACCTCCACCTCCGGTCCCTTCGGAGAGACGAACCGCACGAAATCGGCATACCAGGGGATGATGCATGCGAACAGAATGGAGCCCGTCACATTGAAGCAGGTGTGGGCCACTGCCGTGCGCTTTGCATCCTTGCTCTGTCCTACCGAAGCCAGCAGGGCCGTGATCGTCGTACCGATGTTGTCGCCCAGAAGGATCGGAATGGCTCCCGTAAGGCCGATGACGCTCGTCACACCGTCCGGTCCGGCCTGTGAGGCGAAGCTCTGCAGCACCGCAATGGTCGCCGAGGAGGACTGTACCACCAATGTCATGCACATGCCCAGAAGAATGCCAAGGACCGGAATGTCCTGCACCTTCGCCATCAGATCCACGAAAACAGGGCTTGCCGCCAGAGGCTTCATGACAGAGGACATGATCTGAATGCCCTCGAAAAGAAGGCCGAAGGAGAAGAACACCATGCCGATGCTCTTGACCTTTTCTTTTTTGGACAGAAACTGAATGAGAAAGCTGATGAACAGAATCGGATAGATGTAATCGCTGATATCAAAGGCGATGAGCTGTGCCGTCATCGTGGTTCCGATGTTGGCGCCGAAGATTACCGAGATGGCCTGCGGCAGTCCCATAAGACCTGCACTGACGAAGCCGATCACCATCACCGTGGTCGCGGAGGACGACTGCAATACGGCGGTGACGAGAGCGCCTGCCAGAGCGCCCATCAGGGGGTTCTTGGTGAGAAAGCCCAGAATGCTGCGCATCTTCTCTCCCGCCGCCTTCTGCAGGGCCTCACTCATCTGCCCCATTCCGTAAAGGAATACGGCCAGACCGCCGAACAATCCGAACAATGTCGTTACGATTTCAGACATACCTTACCTCGCTGCCGCACCCTTGCGTGCTGCACTTTCATGCAATTGTCGCATCGATCCGGCGCCTGCGGATCGCCCTGCCGCCATCCGGCTGCGGCGACATCTGCAGGCGCCAAACAGGTACATCATATGAAAAATCCATGTTAAGATGCAAGCCCATTCTCTATTTAATTCGTTCAAAAAGCGAAAATGTTACCGGCTCGGGAAGGTCAGCTCCATCCTCGTCCCCTTTCCGAGTTCGGACTGCACCTGAATCCTCGCACCACACTGCTCGGCACTGTGTTTGACAATGGACAGCCCCAGTCCCGTGCCGCCGGTCTGCTTGGACCGGCTCTTATCCACACGGTAAAAGCGTTCAAAGATCCGCTCCTGCTGGTCCTTCGCAATGCCGATGCCGTTGTCGGTCACGATGACCTTCGGCGTGTTCATCAGCTGTCCCACCCAGAGGGTCACCTTTCCGCCCGGGTGATTGTATTTGATGGCATTCTCGGTCAGATTGAAAATCATTTCGTCATAGAGTCTGCGGATTCCCGTGACATAGCACGCCTCTCCCGTCAGCTCCACACGGACGTTGCACTCCCTTGCCTTTGCGCCGAGACGGCCAACAATCTCATACGAAAGCTCGAACAGATTCACCGTCTCCTTCTCCTGCAGCAGCCCCCCCTCATCCAGGCGCGAGAGCTGCATGATATCGTCCACCAGCTGCAGCATCCGCTGCGCTTCCTTATAAATCCGGTCGGCAAAATCCGTAATCTTCTCTCCCTTTACCAGACCGTCCCGCATAATCTCCGCATAGCCGGAAATGGAGGTCAACGGCGTCTTCAGCTCGTGGGAGACATTGGCCGAGAATTCCTTTCGCATTTCCGCCACGGCATCCTTGGCGCGATTGGTCTCATCGATGCGCAGGAGGAGGGGATGCAGTTCCTCATAGACATCATTTTCCAGCGGATTGTCCAGCCGGATTTCGTTGATGGGCCGCACCAGCGCCGCCGCCTGTCTTCGTGCCGCCAGATAGGCCAGGATCAGGACGAATACCGCGGTTCCCGCAATCCACGGCAGGAGCTCTGCCGCTGTCCTTGTTATCGTGGAGGCCTCCATCGAGACGCGCAGCACGCGCCCGTCCTCCAGAAGGACCGCACAGTAATAAAGCTCCCTTCCCACGGTATCCGAGTGCCGAAGATCCCTTCCCATTCCCGTCCGCAGCGCCTCCTGCACCTCCGGACGTCCCAGGTGATTCTCCAGTGTATACGAATCCTCCACGGAGTCGTAGCACACGCTGCCGTCTGCATCGATCAGCGTAATGCGTGTCGCCGGCTCCACATCATCGAGCTGTCGCAGATACTCCTCTCCCGCGATGTTCACCGCCTCGGCCGTATACCGTGCCACGCGCCCGATGCTTTCCTCGGAAAGCGACCGGATTCTCCCGTAGACAAAAAAAGTGGTGATGGCATACGCCACCGCCAGCGTAATGCCTACCACCATGAACATGCTCCTCTGCACTTTTTTTCTCATCGTCCCACCAATGCTGTGAAGTCACCCCCGGATGCGGTAGCCCACTCCCCGAACCGTCTCAATGCAGTCGCCTGCATCGCCCAGCTTCTGGCGGAGTGTCCGTACATGCACATCCACGGTGCGCGTCTCCCCATCGAAATCATAGCCCCAGACATCCTCCAGCAGCTGATCCCTGGTGAGCACGACCTCGGAATTCATCATGAGCTTCTTCAGAAGCTCATATTCCTTGAGCGTGAGCGTTACGTTCTCCCCGCCCACCGTCACCTGATGGCGCTTCTGATCGATGGCCACCTTGCCGAGCGCCAGGATCTCACTCTCTCCCGTATCGTTCCCGCCCGTTCGGCGCAGCACCGCCTTGATGCGGCTCACCAGCTCCATCATGCCGAAGGGCTTGGTGACATAGTCGTCCGCGCCCAGATCCAGCGCCTTTACCTTGTCAAATTCCGCACCCTTGGCAGTGACCATAATCACAGGAACCTCTGCCGTCTCCTTCGTTCCGCGAAGCTCCCGCAGAAGAGCAATCCCGTCCTCCTGCGGCAGCATGATGTCCATCAGCACCAGCTCCGGGCGGGCCTCCTTCCAGGCCGCCCGAAAGCTCCTGCCGTCGCCGAAGCCTCTGGCCTTGAAGCCGGTATTCTCCAGTGTATATACGATCAGGTCCCGAATGTTCTCGTCATCCTCGACACAATAAATCATTTTATCCCTGTTCCTTACCTGTGCAGATCTGCTTCTGTGAGCTTGCTGTCGTTCTTGGCCTCATGCACACCGGTAATGGAGAAGCTGACCCACTCCGCGATGTTGGTTGCATGATCGCCGATCCGCTCCAGGTATTTGGCAATCATGATCAGATCCAGTGCCTTGTGCGCAGCCTGTCCCTGATTCTCGCCGATGTAATCGATGATCTGGCTCTTGACGGACTCGAACATCATGTCCACCACGTCGTCGCTGGCCTCCACATGCCCCGCCAGCTCGAGATTCTTCTCGACGAAGGCCCTGACGCTGTTCTCCACCATGTGGGTGGCCTCGACACTCATCTCCACAATTTTGGGGAAATCCGTCGTCTCGGACATCCGCGCACTGATGACAATCTCCGCAATGTCCGACGCCTGATCACCGATCCGCTCCATGTCCGTGATCATCTTCAATGCCGCCGATATCTGGCGCAGGTCCCGTGCCACCGGCTGCTGCTGCAGCAGCAGTCCCAGGCAGAGGCGCTCGATCTCACGCTCCGCCTGATCGATCTCCGAGTCCGCCACCATGACCTCGCGCGCCAATGTTATATTACCATCCTGCAGCGCCTTTGTGGCGTTCTCAATGGACATGCTGCAAAGGTTTCCCATGTGAATGAGCATTTCATTCAACTGTTCAAGCTGCGAATCAAACCGATTTCTCACTGTATTGCCCTCTTTCGTTCTGCCGCAATCTTCTGTCGCCGGCAGATTTGAAACTGTCTGCAGATGCCCGATCAGCCGAAGCGTCCCGTGATGTAATCCTCCGTCCTCTTGTCCGCCGGAATGGAGAAGAGCTTGCGGGTCTTGTTGTACTCGATGAGCTCTCCCAACAGGAAGAAGGCGGTATTGTCCGAGATACGGCTTGCCTGCTGCATGTTGTGCGTGACGATGACGATGGTATAATGCTCCTTCAGCTCAATGGCCAGATCCTCAATTTTGGAGGTGGAAATGGGATCCAGTGCCGAGGTCGGCTCATCCATCAGGATCACCTCCGGCTCCACCGCCAGCGTCCTTGCAATGCACAGCCTCTGCTGCTGACCGCCCGAAAGACCGATCGCGCTCTTATGCAGGCGATCCTTCAGCTCGTCCCAGATGGCTGCCTGCCGAAGACTCCTCTCTACAATCTCATCGAGATCTGCCTTTTTGCGGATGCCGTTGATCCGGGGACCGTAGGCCACATTCTCATAGACGCTCTTCGGGAACGGATTCGGCTGCTGGAACACCATGCCGACACGCTTGCGCAGCTCAATGGCATCCATCTGCGTGTTGATGTCCACGCCGTCGAGGAGAACATCTCCCGTGATCCGCACGCCCTCCTCCAGATCGTTCATCCGGTTGAGCGTCTTGAGAAAGGTGGACTTGCCGCAGCCGGAGGGTCCGATCAATGCCGTAATCTCATTGGCCGGGATGTCAATGGAAATCCTGTGCAATGCCTGAAATTCACCGTAGAACAGATCCAGGTCCTTGATCTGAAATTTCATGTCGTTCATGCTCTATCCTCTTTCTCCGTATAGTCTTCAAAAAACCGGTCCGCTATGCCTTCGCGCCCGATTGTTTTTCATTGATCCGTCTCGTCATGACACGGGCAATGACCGAGAACACCAGCACCATCAGCACCAGCACCATGGCGGAGAAATTGGCTATTTTCTCCGAATTCGCATTCAGGGCGCCCTCTGTCCGCATCACCCAGATGTGCAGGGCAAGCGTCTCGCCCGGGCGGAACGGGTTCAGCGGACAGGTCTTGGAGGTAAGATCCCAGTTCGCCCAGTTCAGCCGGGTGCTCTGTCCCGCCGTATAAAGAAGCGCTGCCGCCTCACCAAAGCCGCGCCCCGCTGCCAGGATGATGCCGGTGATGATGCGCGGCAGACAGGCCGGGAGCAGAACCTTTACAATGCTGGCCCAATGCGTTGCCCCCAGTGCCATGGAGCCCTGAAGGTAGCTCTTGGGCAGGCTGCGCATCGCATCCTCTGTCGTGGTTGTGATGGACGGAAGGCTCAGGATGGACACCGCCAGCGCACCTGCCATCAGGTTCCACTTCATGCCGGTCATCAGAATGAAGACCAGATAGCCGAACAGTCCTACCACAATGGAGGGCAGAGAGGAAAGCGATTCAATGCAGACCCGGATGAATTTGGTCCTCTTGTTGTTCCCTGCGTACTCCGCCATATAAATCCCGGCCAGAACCCCCAGGGGAACGCTGATCACCAGCGAGAGGAAGACCAGATAGATGGTATTGAACAGCTGGTTGCCGATTCCCTCGGAATTAAAGGAGAGAATTCCCGGATAATAGCTCAGAATCCCCTTGACGATGATGTAGCCCGCCAGCGCCAGGATCAGCATCAGGAAAAAACCGCCTACGGCGTAGAACACGCCGGTCATCAGATTGTTCACGCGCTCCGCGCTGCGGATGCGGTGTTGCATTTTCTCATTCATTCGTTTCGTCCTCGTGTATGCATCAGGCGCCGAGCTTTTCCCGGCTGCGCGCATCAATTCTGTGGATCACGAAAATGAAGAACATCGAGATCAGGAACAGGAGCAGTGCCATGGTCCACAGCGCGAGATTCTGCTCACCGCCGCTCGCCGAATTTCCCATGTCCGCCGCAATCGCCGCCGTGAGGTTGTTGGTGGGAGAGAGCAGATTCTTGGGAAAGGCTCTTGTCTTGCCGATGACCATCGCAACCGCCAGCGCCTCGCCGAAGGCTCTGGCAAGGCCGAGGATTACTCCGGTGAAGATGCCGGACTTGGCTGCCGGGACAACAATCCGGTAGATCACCTGCCATCTGGTGGAGCCAAGACCGTAGGCAGCCTTCCGGTAGTGCGCCGGAACGCTGCGGATGGAATCTGCCGCCACCGTGGTAATGGTGGGGAAGATCATCACCGCCAGCACGATGCTGGCGGCCAGCACGGAATATCCGCCCATCCTGGCATGGAAAACATCCCGGATGAAGGGCACCAGCACCGTCAGGCCGATCCAGCCATAGACAACGGAGGGGATGCCGACGAACATCTCAATGGCCGGCTGGAACAGCTTCACGCCGGCCTTCGGCGCGATCTCCGTCATAAATACGGCCGCGCAAAGGGCAAAGGGCGTCACGATCAAAAGCGCCAGTCCGCAGGTCAGAAGGGAGCCTGCAATGTAAATCGCGCAGCCGACCTTCCCGCCGCCCACAGATGCGGAATCCGAAGGCGCCCATTCCGATGAGAAGAGGAATTCCAGAAGAGTATGATGATACTTCGTAAAGGTTCCCGTCCCCTGATAGATCAGGAACACACCGATGGACAAGGTCAGCAGAATGATGAAGAAGCCCGCGGCCGTAACGATGCCTCTTCCCAATCCCTCCTTATGAAAATATTCGAATTTGCCGGTTCTCGTTTTGACACCGCTCCTGCTGCCCGCCGGAGCAGTCGCTGCGAGCCTGGTCGTAGCTTCCGTCATAGGTTGAATTCCTCGCATTTCTTTCAAGGCACGATGGATTGCCGGAACGGCTCTCCATCAAAGATCACGTCAGCGCCTTCGCCTCTCCCCGCGACAAGCGGCGGTGAGTCTCTGCGGTTCAGAGGCTCGCCGCCGCTCTTTCCATGTGCAGATTCAGGCGAAGCAAATACAAATCGGTCGCTGTTCAGCGCTTCCCTCGATGTATCAATTCTCGTGTGCTGCCAGCGCCTCGCTGCTCATCTTGGAGGATACGCCGTAGCCCATGGCCTCGATCTCGGTGCCGAACTCATCGCCCATCATGTAGTTGATGAAGGTCTGTGCCTGCTCCGATCCCTCGCCGTTGGTGTACATGTGCTCAAAGCCCCATACCTTGTAGGATCCGTTGTAGGTGTTCTCCAGAGAAGGCTCCACACCGTCGATGGAAACCGTGGCAACGCTGTCATTGTCCACCAGATAGGACAGTGCTACGTAGCCGATGGCACCGGTGTTCTGCTGAACCGTCTGCAGAAGGGTGCCGGAATCGTCGGTCTCCAGAGCCTCGTTGGAGGCCTCCTCTTCGCCGCCGATGGCCCAGGTCTTGAACAGTGCGCGTGTTCCGGAGGAGCTCGGTCTTGTCACCAGCATGATCTCCTCATCGGGACCGCCGACCTCGCTCCAGTTCGTGATCTTTCCGGTAAAGATGTCCGTCAGCTGCTCGGTGGTCAGATCCGTCACACCCAGCTCCGCATTGACAACCGGTGCCATGGTGATCACGCATACCTCATGATCGACAAGGCCCTCCGCTGCGGATGCATCCAGCTTCTCCTCTGCATACACATCCGAGTTGCCGATGTCGATCGCGCCGTCTGCAACCTGCTTGAGGCCCTCACCGGAGCCGCCGCCGTTCACCGTGACAATGCAATCCGGGTTGATGTCCATGAACTTATCCGCTGCGGCCTGTGCAAGGGGGAGCAGTGCGGAGGAGCCGGCAGCGGTCACCTCACCGCTGACTGCCTCTGCCGTATCTGCTGCAGCTGCATCTTCCGTTTCCGTCGTCTCCTCGGCAGCGGCGTCCGCCGTCTCTTCCGTCGCCGCCGTATCCGCTGCGGTGTCCGCTGCAGCCGTGTCCGATGCAGACGAGCAGCCGGCCAGCATGCTCATTGCCAGAACCGAAGCCAGTACCGTACCAATCAATTTTTTCTTCATAACGTCTATTCTCCTCTTTTATGCACCTTCGTGTGCTCTTATAACAGCAAAGAGCGCAGGCTCCGGGGAACCTGCGCTCTCCTGACAAGGATCATCCTATAAGAGGAGTGTTAAATCCAAAAACGTCAGAATGTAAAATATAAGTTAAGTTATCTCCTCAGATGGCCTTCCCGAGGAACTGGCTCTGGTAGAGATCGTAATAGAAGCCCTTTGCCTTCATCAGGACATCGTGGCTGCCCTGCTCAATGATGTGTCCGTCCTTCATGACAAGGATGCAGTCCGCGTTCCGGATCGTGGAAAGGCGATGGGCGACGATGAAGCTCGTTCTGCCCTCCATCATGGCATTGAAGGCATCCTGAATCTTGAGTTCCGTCCGCGTATCAATGGAGGAGGTCGCCTCATCCAGAATCAGCATGGACGGCCTGCTCATCATGACCCTCGCAATGCACAGAAGCTGCCTTTGCCCCTGCGAGAAATCCTCCCCGTTCTCGGAGACCGGCGTATCGTATCCCTTCGGAAGCCTTCGGATGAACGAATCGATGTGGCAGATGCCCGCGATCCGCAGCATCTCCTCCTCGGAGATGTCCGGATTTCCCATGGTGATGTTCTCCCGGATCGTTCCCGTCTTCAGCCAGGTTTCCTGCAGCACCATCCCGTAGCCGCCGCGCAGCGCATCCCGGCGAATCGTCCGGATGTCCGTACCGTCTACACAGATGGCTCCCTCATCCACATCGTAAAAGCGCATCAGCAGGTTGATCAGCGTTGTTTTTCCGCATCCCGTGGGACCGACGATCGCGATCTTCTGCCCCGGCTCCACCCGCAGCGAGAAGTCCCGGATCAGCTCCTGCCCCTTCACGTAGGAGAAGGCAACCTTCTGCAGCTCCACCCTTCCCTCGAAATGCTCCGGAGCGGCAGCGTCCGGGGCATCCGGAATCTGCGGCTCCTCCTCGATCAGCTCCAACACCCTGCCCGCGCAGGCAATGGCATTCTGCAGCTCGGTCACAACACCGGAGATTTCATTGAAGGGCTTTGCATATTGGCTTGCATAGGACAGGAAGGCCGTCAGCTGTCCCACCGTCAGCCGCCCCGAAATCGCGGCAATGGCACCGGTCACGCATACCACGGCATACACGGTGCTGTTGATAAAGCGCGTGCTCGGATTCGTCAGCGAGGAGTAAAAGATGGCCTGCAAAGAGGTTCTGGTCAACTCGTCATTGACGGCATCAAAGCTCTTCACCACCTCTTTGCCGCGGTTGAAGGCCTTGACCACCTTCTGTCCCTCCACCATCTCGTTGATCAGTCCCGTCTGCCGGCCCCGGATCTCGGACTGCCGGTGGAACATGGCAAAGGTGTGGGTGGAAATGAAGCCTGCCACCAGGAACGAAAGAGGCGTCAGCGCCACCACCGCCAGGGTGATCCAGACGTTGATGGAGAGCATGAAGCAGAAGGTTCCCAGAATGGTGACAACACCGGTGAACAGCTGCGTAAAGCCCATGAGAAGGCCGTCTGCGAACTGGTCTGCGTCGGCAATGACCCGGCTCTCGATTTCCCCGTAGGGATGTGCATCGATGTAGCCGAGCGGAAGCTTTTCAATCTTCTCAAAGGCATCGTTGCGGATGTCGCGCACCACATCGTAGGTCATCCGGTTGTTGCACAGATTCATGAGCCACTGTCCGAGTCCTGCCATCAATGCGCTTGCCACAATCCGAAGGATAATCCCGTAAACACCGGTGAAATCCACCTGCCCGGGACCGAGGATGTAATCCACCACCTCTCCGGTCAGCTTCGGAATGTACAGCTGCAGTCCGACGGTCAGAAGTGCCAGGATCAGGGAGCACCACAGATAAATGCGATACTGCCCCAGGTAGGCCAGCACCTTCTTCACGATGACGCGCTGCGTCGCATGCTTGCTCTTCGTTTTCTTTTTTTCTGTCATTTTCACTCTCTGTGCCGCAGCTCGCCCGCGGCTGCATTCATCCCTCAGGAAAGGTCTTCCTTCGGAAACTGCGAATAATAGATTTCCTGATACACTTCATTTTCCGCAAGGAGCTCCGCATGGGTTCCGATGCCGACCAGCCTTCCGTTGTCCATTACGAGAATCTGATCCGCATATTGCACGGAGGCCGCCCGCTGCGAAACAATGAAGGTCGTCAGGTTCTGCGACATCTCCCGGATTGCCATGCGAAGGCGGGCGTCCGTTGCAAAATCCAGCGCCGATGCGGCGTCATCCAGAATCAGAATGTCCGGCTTGCGGATCAATGCCCTTGCAATGGTCATGCGCTGGCGCTGCCCGCCGGAAAGATTCCGTCCGTTCTGCTCAATGCCGTAGGCCGTGCCGCCCGGCTTCTGATCCACATATTCCTTGGCCTGCGAGATGGCAAGGGCCTCCTCCATCTCCTCGTTCGTCGGATTCTCCTTGCCCCAGGAAAGGTTGGCCTTGATGCTCCCCTTGAACAGGACTGCCTTCTGCAGCACCACGCCGATGCGGCTGCGCAGCTCCTCCTGCCGGAACTCCCGGACGTCATGTCCTCCCACCAGCACCTGTCCCTGCGTCACATCGTAAAACCGCGGGATCAGGTTCACCAGCGAGGACTTGCCGCTTCCCGTGCCGCCGATGATGCCGATGGTCTGTCCCCGCTTTGCCCGGAACGAAATGCCCTCCAGCGCATTCCCGGCTCCCTCCTCATAGGAGAGCGACACATTCCGGAATTCCACCGCGGCATCGCCATCCTGCACCGCCTGTGCGTCCAGCGCGCCGTCCGTCATATCCGGCTCTACCCGCAGGATGTCCGCAATGCGGTCGCCGCAGGCAACGGCCTTGGTGACCTGAATGATGAGGTTCGCGAGCTTGATCAGCTCCACCAGAATCTGGGACATGTAATTCAGGAGCGCCACCACTTCTCCCTGCGTAAGCGCCCCGATGTCAACCCGGACCGCGCCGGTGTAGATCAGATAGGCCGTTGCCAGATTGATGATGATGTAGGTGAGCGGATTCATGAGACCGGAAATCCGTCCCACATAGCGCTGCATGGCCGTCAGCTCGTCGTTGTGCCGATGGAAGGCCGCAATCTCGCTCTGCTCCCTTCCGAAGGCCCGAATCACGCGCACGCCTGTCAGATTCTCCCTCGTCCCCGTCATGATCCGGTCCAGCCTCTCCTGGACCTTCCGGTACAGCGGCATGGTCCAGAGCATGATGCCGAAGACCACCACCGACAGAATCGGAATGACCACAACGAAAATCATCGCGGCTCTCCGGTCCACGGTAAAGGCCATCACCATGGCGCCGAAGACAATAAAGGGGGAGCGAAGGAACAGACGCAGCACCAGATTCACGCCGTTTTGCACCTGATTGACGTCGCTCGTCATGCGCGTGATCAGCGTATCCGTCCCGAAGCGGTCCATCTGGGAAAAGGACAGCTCCTGAATGTGCGCGAACAGGGCATGGCGCACCTTCCCCGAAAAGCCGGTGGCCGCCTTGGCCGCAAACCACTGCGCCGTCACCGCCGAGGCAAGTCCCACCGCCGCGAGGAGGATCAGGATGACGCAGCGCTGCAGAATATACGTCCTGTCGCCGGTGCCGATGCCGGTATCGATGATTGCCGCCACCACCAGCGGCACCAGCAGCTCGAAGGAAGCCTCCAGCAGCTTGAACAGGGGGGCCAGCAGGGCCTCCTTGCGGTAATCCTTCATGTAAGAAAGAAGATATCTCATTGAACTCTCCGTTTTTTGTGTACACCCTTGTGCTCTACAGGCCTCTCCTGCGAAGGATCGTGATGACCTTTCCCTTCACATCGCTGCACATGATCGCACCGTAATCTCTGCTGTCCGTCGCCTGCGTCCGGTAATCCCCCAGAACGAACACCGCGTTCTCCGGAACCTCATAGGGATACGCCTGTCCGTCCTTCGCATACGTGGGGTACATAATCTCTCCGGACTGGTCCGTACCGTTGACCAGAAGCGATCCGCCCTCGTCCAGCATGACATGGTCCGTTGCGACCGCCGCCACGCGTCCGATGCGAAGCCGCCCCTCTGCCGTGTAGATCACGACATCGTCCTTTGCATACTCCCGCTGCAGCCGGAAACAGAGCACCAGATCGCCGTCCTTCACCGACGGGAACATGTCATTGCCGCTCGCCTGCGTAAGGAGGAACACCTGCGTAAAGAGCACCCAGAGTGCGACCCCCAGTCCCAGAACGCGCAGCGCAAGGCTGATGTAACCCTGCCGGTCCAGGGCGCGGTTTCTCCGCATGAGAATGATCTCTGCGTTCGTCTTCTCTCCGGCAGGCGCTCTCCCGCCTCTTTTCTTATTCGCCGTCTTCTTCGCCGTCATCGTACTCGTCCCAGTAGCCGTCCGTATCCTGCGGCTCTGTGTACTCCATTCTTCCGTCAAAGCCGGCATCCGCATCCGAATCGTCCCCGCCGTGTCCCCAGGTGTCCGGCACAGGAGCTCCCGGGGAGAACCCTCGCTCCGAGAGCAGCGCATCGTACCGCGCGCGCTCCGCAACGAGCGCCGTCTCATACATGGCGTTGAGCTCGCTGATCTTTTTCCAGACGTCCGACTCCTCCACACCGCCAAAAAGCACCGGCCGGAAACGAACCTGCCGCAGCCATTCCGCAATGCGCTCCTGCTCCGCGCCCCGCGGCTGCGTGCGCTCTGTGCCCGGTCCTCTGCGCGATCCGGCCGCACGCCTTCGTGCGTCATCGCCTCGCCCCGAACGCGTGTCCGCCCCAAAGCGGACACTCTTCTTCGCTCTGCCTGCCATCCTCTTCACCCTCCGGCTCTTCCCTGTGAAAGCCGCCTACCAGTATAGCACAATCCGGCGGATCTGCCGGAAACTTAAGGAACTTAAAGAGAGCCTCCGGCCATGGCCGGAGGCTCTCCTCTTCTTTTCTCTCAAACTGTCCTTCGGAAGCGTTGCCGTCCGGCATCCTTCCGATCCTCCTTCGGACCGCCTTGATGGATCCGCACCGCTCCGCCTTACCGCTGCCGGTGCTTCCGATAGATCACAAAGCCCGCGGCGGCTCCGGCTCCGGCAACCACCATGACGACCAGCCAGAGAATCATATGACTCTCATCGCCCGTGTAGGCATTGGTGTGCGTCCCGTCCCCTGTCGTGTCCGTCCCAACAGGTGCCGCCTTCGCCTCATGGGTGTTGACGATCACCCAGGCGTTCACCGCATTCTTTGTAAATCCCTTCTCGTAACCTTCCGGCACATTCAGCTCGTCCACGGTCCAGCTGGCGTCCTTCTCCAGATGATCCCAGCGATACCACCAGTCATTCGCTTCGCTCAAGGTCACCGGATTGCCGTAGGCCGCGCCGTTCCGATAGAGCTGCACCGTGACACTCGAGGGACGGATCCCGTCCGCATTGTCCGAATCCAGCCATACCTTGCCGACCGCGATGTTGGTCATGTCGGTGATTGGCTCCGGCTCCGGCGTAGGCTCATAGGACGGCACATTCCCGCCGTCACTGCCGCTTCGCCCGTTGCGATAGGCCACCTTCTCCGTCTCATTCGCCTCAATGGTGCCCTCTGCGGTGTCGGACAAGACTTCCGTCCCGTCGTTCACCTTGACCGAAGGCGTATAGCCCGCATAATCCGACTCCACGACCTTGTACTTCGTCCCATCGGGAATCTGCGTAAAGGTCTTGCTCTCACCGTGCCGGAGCGTAAAGGTCGCCACACCGTTGACGAAGGTTACGCCGTCGTAGGTCCCGTTGATCTTCCCGGCATCCTTGCTGCCGCGAAGAAGCGTTCCGTAATTCACGGTCAGCGTCGAGGCATCCGTCACCTCGGACTCTGCCTCCTCCGGCGCGGTCAGTGTCAATGTATAGACAAAATCCTTTTTCGGATCCGCCTTGTTGCCGTACACAGCATTTGAGATAACGAGCGTGCCGACCTTGTACCGGTCATAGAACACGGCAGCGTCCTTTTTGTTGTCCTTTTCTTCCTCGTCCGTCGCATAGCGCAGCACCGCAGATCCCACCTTGAGGCCGCCGGTTGTCTCGTCGTTCTCGATGGTCACCTTCAGGGTGTACGCGCTCTTATCGTATTCGCCCCACGGGACCCGGCCCTTCTCCTGCGAAATGGTGTAGCGGTAAATGCCGGCGTGGTCAAAGGTGATGGCAGGGAGCACCGCTTCGTTTTGCGCGGCCTTTGCCTCGATTGCAAGGTCATAGACCCCGCCCTCTGTGCCCTCCGGCATGGGATTGTCCCTTTCTGCCGGCTTCAGCTGCACATGAAGTGTCTCGGTCTCCTCCGGAAGATCCCCCTCCACATCGATGACAACCTTTATGTTCTCCACGGTGGCTGTCGGGACCTTCTCCGTATTCTGCGCCTCTGCCGCCGTGCAGGGCAGGAGCAGCGACATGCTGCACAGGGCCGCCATCAAAGCCGCGCCAATGGTACGCTTCCATTTTCTCATTCCCATTTCCTCCCATGCCGCAGCCCGCCCGCGGCTTCTGTTCCAGCTCAATTCCGTTTCTTTCCGTATGGTCTTTCTTATCGTCTCATCTGCGCCAATACAATCGTCCGCGCATCGGTGAATTCGGTCGCGCAGGTGGAGAAGGCCAGCACCTGCGGCTCCTCCAGCGATTTCAGCTCGTTCAGACTCTCCACCCGCAGATAAAGATGATGCCCCTCCACGAAGGTCAGGAGTCCGTCTATATCAGCCTCCCACTGCTCCACGTCGAAGATCTCATCCTCTCCGGAGTCCACCAGCAGGCAGGCGAAAATTTCAAGGTCATAGGTTCGATCAGGCAGGATCAGCACGCCTTGGCTGTTCGCATCGAAAAATTCCTGATCCTTATACAGGTCCAAATCTCCGAACATGTTGTGGTTGTCCATGTGATGGCCGTAGAGCAGCGAATAGGCATCGGAGAAATCCTCTTCGTTCCGGCAATCCAGAAAGATGCTGCCGGCCAGTGCAAACTCGCCGTACACATCCGTATTAATATAGGTAAAATTCGTCTCGCCCTGCACCACCGGGAAATCAATCTCTGTGTTGTTCAGGGTCACCCAGGCACATACGTCCGGGTTAACGGCGAGCAACTCCTCGAAGGAAGCGCCGCCGTCCTCCTCTGCGGAGGGCTTCATCTTCACCATATCCGCCTGCACATTGGTGGCAGCGGTATAGATGCGGTGGTTATCCCAGAGCGCATAGCCGGCATACAGGCCCGCCCCGGTGAGTAAGATCATCACAGCCAGATTTACGATGGCATTCGCAATTCGAAGGAAAACAGATCTTTGCATGTATTCCGATCTTTAACGATCCCGGAGCCTTCCTGCATTCCGCACGGGCTGCATCCATTGCAGTCCGCACAGAACGCAGGCAATGCTCCGGCAATCCTCAGCCGTCTTCTTTCATGAGCCTGTCCGCTCAATCCTCACGCAGGCTGCGCTTCCGGACAGCGAAAGCAACCACTCCTGCGCCGGCGATGGCCAGCAGCATGAGGTAAGGAAGAGAATCGAGGCGGATGCCGGTGTCGATCTGCTCTTCTCTTTCGTTTGTAAATGCCGCCGTCTCAACCTTATCGGTGATCGAGCCTGTGTCACCCGACTTCGTCGTGGTATAACCGGTTGCCGCGGTCTCTGTCACCGTATACGTAACGCCGGCAGGCAGGTTCGCAATCTTGATCGTATCCCCGTCCTTCAGCTTAAAAGTCGTCTCGGTGCCAATCTTAACGGACGCCGGATTTCCGTCATAGGAGCCGCCGGTCACAGCATACGTCTCTGCATAGGTCTTTCCCGATTCACCGGTCAGCTTAACCTTGAACTCGAAATACTTTGTCTTGTCCCCGAGGTTGCCGGTAACGGTCTTTGTGATCTGCAGCGCACCTGCTGTGTAGGTATTCTCAAAGGTATCCGACTTGGCACCGCCGGTCTCCGTATGCACAGCGGCCGTACGAACCTTTCCATCCGTTCCATTCGTAACCGTCACAACCAGCTTGATGGGAGTCGTGAGGTACGTCACACCGGCAGTTGCACCTGCCTTTTCCTCCAACCGATAGGTATAGACGCCAACCTTGTCGTAGTTAGGGAGCTTGACTGTAATCGTCCCCTCTGCACCGGCTGCCGTAGCTGCGCCCTCTGCATATGTCACACTCCCGCCGGAAAGGGACGGCGCCACTTCGCCTTCTGCTACATCTCTTCCGGAGACTTCACCATTGCCTACCTGCTCAAGCTCGAACGTCTCCGCCGGGCTGCTCGCACCGGTACCTTCGCTTGTCACCAGCTTGTAGCTCTTCTTAATCGTCACACTGCCGGTGTCTGCGGCGAATGCCGTCATGCCCATGCTCATCGCAAGTCCAAGAGCAAGAGCGCCCGAGAGCAATTTCCTCACTTTCACGATCTCAACCTCCTCCTTATTCTGTTCTGTTGCCGGTCCGTTGCTTCCTCTGCGGTCTTTTCCGCATCGCTGTCAATCCCTGCTGTCAATACATCACGGCTTGGGCTTCTCCCTCGCCGGAATTGTCTCAATCGTCAACCCGTCTGCCGCGCTTCCGGACGAA
Source organism: Succinivibrio sp. (assembly GCA_963591995.1). Classification (GTDB taxonomy): domain Bacteria; phylum Bacillota; class Clostridia; order Lachnospirales; family Lachnospiraceae; genus CAG-791. The sequence continues at coordinate 14,535 of CAVAUJ010000007.1, read as the reverse complement.
GATCACCGCGCCGACAGCAACCAGAGCAAGGATCATAACGTAAGGAAGCGTGTCAAGAACCACACCGGTGTCCGGTACAATGTCCTTTTCGTTGTCAAAGATGACCGTCGTATCCGCGGAAGGCATCGTAAAGGAAATACCACCGGTCACGTCTTCGGCGCCCTCCGGCTGACCGGTAATCGTCTGGGTGTAGTCCCCCGCATCCTCTGTCACCGTAACGGCTGCGCCGGCAGGTATCTTGATGTCCCAGACCGTCGCCTCCCCTTCTGCTGTCGACTGATCCTTCCCCAGAGAGACGGTAATCGTTTTGCCCGTCTGCTCTCCTGACGCTGTCGTCCATTTCATATCCAGATTGGATGAAATGGTGAAGGTAAAGGTCTTCGATGCATCGTACATGTTGCCGGAAAGGGTCTTCTTGATGGTCAGGACCTTATCCGAAGGGATGAATTTGGCATAATAGGTGTAGGTTCCGCCCTCTGCCCATCCGGTCGTCGGCTTTTCCGGCTTGAACTGCTCGTTCTCAGACAGGAGGTTTGTACATTCCTTCTCTGCATACCATCCTGCAAAGGTGTAGCCCGTGCCTGCCGCAGCGGTCGATCCTGTCCAGCTCCCCGTCATGGGATTGAACGATTCATCCGTGGGTTTGACCGTACCCTCGCCCTCGGCAACCACGTATTTCAATGTCACATTATCCTGCGGCACAATCTTAATGTAGACCGTCTGGTCCTTCTTCAGCGGTGTGCCGATGCCGTTCCACTCTGTGCCCTCTTCGAAATCCGGTGACGTATAGTAGCCAACCAGCT
>CAVAUJ010000007.1:0-13154 GCA_963591995.1 Succinivibrio sp. | reverse complement strand
TCGTACATCTCGTCCGAGAAGCCTTCCGAGGCGACGTAGACGTATACCTTCACCGTTGCGCTCGCGGCCCTGACACTTACCTCGAAGGTCTCCGTTTGCCACCCGCCAAACAACACATGATACTCATGTGTGATGGTTGCGGTCCCTTCCTTTTGTCCATTAACCGTTGCAGTGTTTCCCCGCCCGGTGACGCTTGCTACATCCGAATTGCTCGACCGCCAACGGCTTCCCAAAAAATCGCTTGAAGTGCCGGTTATCGTGATCGTGCTGCCGACCTCCACTTCGCGCGCCGCCCCATTGGACACCGTCGCATTCGTGTCGTACGCGCCCAGCTTCTCCGCCAGCTTCGTAAGGGCTTCCTGCTGCTCCTTGGTGAAGCTCTCCATGAGCTTCTCCTCGGCATCCGAAAGCTTCTCTTCCATCGCCTGCAGCTCGTCGATGGTCTTCGCAGCGATGAGGCGGTTATAGAGAGCGCTTACCTCGTCGGTCTCTCCGCTTTCCGTGTCAGTCTCTCCGTTTGCCTCGCCGGTTTCTTCGTCTGCCGCATCACTGTCTTCGTTTACCGCATTGCTGTCTCCGTTTACCGCATCGCTGAAACGTGCGGTCAGTGTTACGGTGCTGCTGTCCGTGAAGGTGATGGATGCATCGAAATCGAACTTCTCCCCATTCTCCGTGTACCAGCCATCGAAGCTCTTGCCCGCCTCTGCCGCAGGAGCCTCCGGCGCAGTCAACTTACCGCCGCTTGCAACGGTCTCTTTGGATGTCACCTCATCTCCGACTCTGAACTCGTAGGTTCTCGTCACGGATACACCCACGGAGGAAACGTTCTCCGTGGCATAGCCTGCGATCGGCTGCGATACGGTCATTGCAGCCACGGTCAGGGCAACCAATATTTTAGTGAGGTGCTTGTTCATTCTCTCCTCTCCCCTGCCGCAGCCCGCCTGCGGCGCGCGCGGAGAATTTGCACAGCAATTCCCCGATGCGATCCTTTATTGCCTGCCGTCCCCGCGGCATTCATCCATCCGACGAAGGGTGCCGGGTCGGACGGCGTTTCGTTCCAAATCTTGCCCGGTACGTCGCTGATACATCAATTTTAAAATTTTGCAGGCGATGCACCGGACCGGTTATTTAAAAACGATGGAATGGCACAGCTGTGCCGATTTTCATGTTTCTCTATCGTAACAGTCTGTTTCGAGACAAGTCAACCATTTCACCGCTCTAAAACGGCATTTTTCATAAATTCCCTACGGTTTGATATGATTTATGATCGGTGGGTACCGAATAAAAGCCGCAAAAAAACAGGCCGGGAATTTCCCGGCCTGCAAAGATCTTATTGTTCCCGCAGGATGCCCTCGCGGAACACCTGCAAAGTGTCTGTCTACCGGCAGTACAGCTCCATCGGATAGGTCAGATACGCATTCGGCTCCAGCTGGTCTGCGGTGACGTAGCCCGCCGGCGCGGCCAGAAGGCTCGGCAGCCGGTTTACGATGGTGGCGCAGGTATGCTCCACCGTGGCCGGCTTCACCACATGGAACTCGGTGTCCGGTTCGCCGCTGATCTTCCAGTCGCACATATCGCCGTCCTCCGGCCCGTACACCTTGCCGATGGTCTCTTCCTCAATGGTGATGCCCTGCAGAGTCTCGATGGTAACGACCGCCGACATTCCGATGCACCGCCCCGCGGCAATGGTTTTGCCCAAAGTCTCCGATGCGATGTCGTGATCAATAATATACGGAACATGCTCCTGCCGGATGGATTTGATGGTCAGTCCTAGCTTGTTTGCCAGTGCCTCGCCGGCATTCCAGGCATAGGACGGCTCGAAGCTCTCCGGATGTGCAATCTGCTGCTCGAATTCCTCCTTCGTCAGATCGCAGCCGTGCGCCTTGGCCAGTGCCAGTCCGTACTCGTCCACGTTGTAGCTGTAGGCGCCCTTGATCTTCGTAATCTTATGACAGCCGCCCGCGACCAGCGCCACCATGTTAATCCAGAAGATGTCCTGCATGCCGCTGCCGGTGATGGTACAGCCGGTTTCCTTGGCCAGTGCATCGAGACGATTGATCTGCGCCGCCGCTGTCGTCCACGGATAAATGGCCTCCTCGCAGGTGGTAATGACATTGATGCCGCGCAATACGCACTTCTCCATGTGATCGTAGATGTCACCGATGAAGCTGAAGAGCGTGACGATCGCCACATCCGCATCACACTCGTCCAGAACCTTGTCCGCATCGTCAGAGATCAAAATGCCGGTCTTTACCCCAAGCTCTGCAAAATCACCCACATCCTGTCCGACGACGGCAGGATTCACATCGATCGCCCCCACGATCTGTGCTCCGTGCTCGTACAGATAACGGAGGATGTATTTGCTCATCTTGCCGCAGCCATACTGCACAACCTTGATTTTCTCCATGTGTATACCCCCTTTGCCTGTGTATTGGATACGATATTTGATACCGCTGATATCTGTATCATACAGGAGATAACTCGGATTTTGCAGTATAATATTATAAAATCTCTGTTAAAGTCTTTCTTTTTGCAGAGTTTTTGCGAATTTTCCCATCAGGAATAGATCCTCTCCCAGGTCTGCAGCACCTCTTCTCTTTTGCTCTTTCGGAAAATGCAGAAGGCATTCAGATAGTAGAGGGCGGCAAAGACCAGAATAACGGCATTCGCCGACGCACTGCCGGCTTCGCTCAGCACGCCGCCGCCCTGCTGGGCCGCGGCATCCAGGAAATAGACGGCATCAAACAGCGAGTGGAGCAATACGGTGATCCACAGGTCCCCGGTCCGCAGGTAAATTGCCGCGAACAGAAAACCGATTCCGGTGGCGTAAATGACCTGAATCAGGGTATTCACCGGATCTGCCCCCACCAGAAGGTTCAGTCCGTGCGTAAGGCCGAACAAAAGACCGCTGAACACGAATACCGGCACCACCAGCTCCTTCCTTCGGCGGCTCCTCATGGCAAGAGAGATGGGAACGATGCGGAAGAGGATTTCCTCCTTGATTCCCGGCTCCAGTCCAAGGAGCAGCGCTATGGCAGGATTCCCGTACTCCTGTCCCGCCGTCCAATTAATGACAGCGGTTGCGATGCCGGTTGCCAGAATGCTCCAGCCAAGGAGCAGACCGACTCCTGTGCGCCGCAGCTCCCAGAAATGCTGCACATCCTCCTTTCTGCGAAGGCGCAGCCAATGCAGCACCAGAAAGAGGAGATAAATCCCGATTCCGACCAGAGCCGAGGGAACGGGGCTCTCCCAGTCTACGCCGCGGAATAGAATTCTCCCGATCAGGATGCCCCAGAATGCGGAAGCGATCTCCGAGAACAATACCACCAGCAGCATGGACCCTGCCATTACGCCGATGGCATGCCGCACCGGATGTGCCTCTGCCCTTTTGCGTCTTGCTTCCCGTCTCGCTTCTTTTTTGCCCTGCAGATCCTCTCTCCTCTTTTCGTCCATCGGAAACCTCCTCTCGTCCGTACAGCCGACACATCTTTATACGAAGGAACTCCCCCTTCTGTAACATTTTTCTGCTCCCTGCGGATATTACTGTGTAAGCGATCGTCTTTTTCCGGCACCTCCGCCGGATGTGAAAGGAAAGCATTATGAACGGAATTGCAATGATGATCCTCTCCATCGCCGTATTGGGCGGCGGATATCTCATTTACGGCCGCTATCTGGAGCGAAAATGGGGCATCGACCCCAAGGCGACCACACCGGCCTATGCGCTGGAGGACGGCGTGGATTATATGCCCGCCGACACCAACGTCGTATTCGGCCACCAATTCGCCTCCATTGCCGGTGCCGGTCCCATCAACGGTCCGATTCAGGCCGCCATGTTCGGATGGCTCCCTGTTCTCCTCTGGATCCTGGTCGCAGGTGTGTTCATCGGCGGCGTGCAGGACTTTGCCTCCATGTACGCCTCCATCAAAAACAAGGGCCGCACCATCGGATACATCATCGAGGAGTACATCGGCAAAACCGGGAAAAAGCTCTTCCTCCTGTTCTGCTGGCTGTTCTGCATCCTCGTGGTGGCTGCCTTTACCGATGTGGTGGCGGGAACCTTCGACGGCTTTGCCACAGACTCAGCCGGTGTCGTCAGCCGTGTCACCGCCAACGGCTCGGTCGCCACAACCTCCGTGCTCTTTATTGCGGAAGCCATCGCTCTGGGGCTGATCCTGCGCTTTGGCAGACTCCCGAAATGGGTCAACACCGGCATTGCCGTGGCCATGCTGATCGCCGCCGTTGTCATCGGTCTGTACTGCCCGATGTATCTCACCCGCGGAACCTGGCATATTCTGATCTTTGTTTACGTTCTCGCCGCCTGCGTCACACCGGTCACCATGCTGCTGCAGCCGCGCGATTACCTCAACAGCTATCTGCTGATCTTCATGATCTTTGCCGCCATTGTCGGGATTTTTGCAGCCAATCCGTCCTGCAATCTCCCTGCCTTCACGGGCTTCTGTGTTGACAACAGCCAGCTGTTCCCGATTCTGTTCGTCACCATTGCCTGCGGCGCGGTCTCCGGCTTCCATTCTCTCATTGCCTCCGGAACCGCCTCCAAGCAGATCAAGAACGAACGGAACATGCTCCCCGTGACCTACGGCGCCATGATGCTCGAATGCATGCTGGCCGTCATTGCCCTGGTCGCTGTCGCATCCTTTGCAAAGGGAGAGGCCGCGGCGCAGGGACTGACCACACAGCCGCAGATTTTCGCCGGCGCCATCGCCAATTTTCTGGATGTCATCGGCCTGCCCCACAGCCTTGTTTACACGCTGATCACGCTCTCGGTGTCCGCCTTTGCACTGACCTCACTGGATTCCGTGGCGCGGATCGGGCGGCTCTCCTTCCAGGAATTCTTCATTGACGGAGATATGGATGCTGCACACCTCTCCCTTCCCTTGAAGGTGGTGACCAACAAATACCTGGCAACCATCCTCACACTCGTGCTCTCCTACCTTCTGACAAGGGTCGGCTATGCCAAGATCTGGCCGCTGTTCGGCTCCGCCAATCAGCTGCTCTCCGTGCTGGCTCTGGTGGCCTGTGCCGTTTTCCTCAAGAAGACGCACCGGCAGGGTGCCATGCTGTGGATTCCCATGCTGTTCATGATGGCTGTGACCTTCACCGCCCTCGGGCTGTCCATCCTGCAATTGTGCGTGCAGTTCCGCACGGGAACGGTCGATGTCGGCAGCGTATTGCAGCTGATCTTTGCCGTACTCCTCCTCCTTCTCGGCATCCTCGTGGCGATTCAGGGTGTGCGAAAGCTCATGGAGAAGCCGTGCCCCGCTGCATAACCGCAGGCCGCAGAAAGTGTCCGGCAGGATCACCTGCCGGACACTTTCTGTCTCAAATCCAATGAATTGTGAGATTTTCCAAAAGCAGGGTGACCTCTGCCCCTGCGCTTTTTTGCATAACACAGGGCAGACGCACTCCCTCACAGGATCGCCGTCACCACGGCTGCCACCGCTCCTGCCAGAACGAGAAAGGGCATCAGGCAGCACCCGCAGCCACCTCTTCCGGGCGGCGGAGGCGGTCCCCAGGGACCTCCGCCCATGCCCGGTCCTCTTCCGCCCGGTCCGTGCGGTCTCCCCATGCCCGGCCCATGCGGGCCTCCCATTCCAGGTCCATGCGGTCTTCCCATGCCCGGTCCGTGCGGGCCTCCCATTCCCGGCCCATGCGGGCCTCTTCCGCCCGGTCCCCCGGGCCCCGGTCCATGTCCGTGCATCTTCTTCCTCTCCTTTCTTTTGAATATGAATTTTCTTTAAAATGAATTTCCTGCATCTCCGTATGCTACCGTGCCGACGCTCCTGCGGTTCCGTGTTCCCCCGTCAGCATCTCGTAGGTGACGCCGTATTTGACCGCGATATCATGGGCGAAGGACTGTCCCTGCGGCGGAGCCTCCACTACCTTGAAGGAGCGCTGCCCGTCCTTGCTCTGCACGACCAGAGACGCCGCCTTCTCCTCCCCGGACTGCCGGTTGATTTCCTCCAGGTCCATGGCGAGCTTGTGCATATGCGTATTATAAATCGTCCGGATCCCTTTTTGCAGGATGGCGCGCACCGCATCCCGTGCGATGTAATATCCCTCTTCAAAGGAGGTCGTGGAAAAGGTCTCGTTGAGGAGCAGCAGGCTCTCTCCCGTTGCCTCGCCGTAAATTTCCCGAAAGCGTCTGCACTCCTCTCCCAACCGTCCGAGATCCATTGTCTTGTCCTCATCGGCAGGGAAATGTGTGTAGACGGCATCCGCAGGATGAAAGGCGAAGCGCTCTCCCGGCACGTAGATTCCGCCCTGCGCAAGGAAGAAAAGCTGTCCGACCGCCTGGGTGATGGTGGTTTTGCCGCCACGGTTCGCTCCTGTCAGCAGATAGACCCGGCGCCGCGCATCGAATTCCAGATCGTTCGGCACAATGGTCTCTCCCTGCTCCATCACCGCATTGGCAAGCTTCAGATTATAGATTCCCCGCGCGTGCATGCACCTGCTGCCGACCGGCTCCGATGCAATCTCTGCCTTGCAGAAGCGGAGCCCGTGCGCGGACAGCTTCTCCACATATTCCGCCCAGCGGATGTAATAGATGAATTCCGGCATCAGATCCGTGATATCCGTGACAGTCACCGAAACGTATCGATTCAGCGTATCCCGCAGGCGCTTAACCAGAATGCTCAGCATGCGGTTCGCGACACGGTCCATATAGGAGGTGATGTCTCCCGCGGAGTCCCCCTGCGGCACTGCCGCAATTCCCAGCATGGGATTCTGCATTCTTGCGGCCCGCTCCATCGTCGACGATATCTGCGACGGTGTCGCGCCGAAAGGATGGAACCGGTAATTCTCCTTCCACTCCGTGCCTTCCTCAACGGCATCCCTTCCGGACATCCGGTCACAGAAATTGCTGAGGGCTCCGGATTTGGTGAAGGCCTTGTTGTTCACGGAGATCAGTCCGATTCCCACCGCCTCAAAGCGATCATTGAGATTGATTCCAACGGTTACACTCTTGAGATTCGACGTGTCCGCCTTCATCCGGGATACATCCCGCCGCAGCTCTTCAAACCCGTTCTCGTGATAAATCTCGTCCACGTAGTCCTTCAGCCGCAGCAGTCCCTCGGAGTGCACCTCCGCCGCAGACAGGCATTCGCGGATGGCTTCCACACAGCGGATATAGTCCGTCATATCCTCCAGACGGTGCATCAGATCCCAGATGCTCGAGCTCTCCTCGTACTCGCGCTTCATGATCCCGTAGTCCCGCAGGAAATTGATCTGATCGAGAATTTTCAGCATGTCCTCGCGCAGCTGCGGGTGGGTATAAATGTCCTCGAACACCTCACACCGATACCTTGTTACAGCAGGATCCGCCGTCATTTCGGACATGAACCGCAGGATCAGGTTCTGCTCCTGCTCCTTCGGCGTCACCGCCTTCAGGATGCTGTCCATTCCCAGATCATGCACGGTTTCCTCGGAAAGCCTCCGAAACGCCTTCGGTGCATCCCCAGGATGGAACAGGCTGATTTTCTTCGTCATACGATACCTCGGATTCTATGACCGTAACACAAAAAGGAGCCGCCGCTGCAGCTCCTCTTCGTGTTTCCTCAAGTATTTTCCTCAGCGTCTCTTAGATGAAAGGCTTGGTAAAGGGATTCTCTCCCTCGTACAGCACGCCCTCCGGCTGGTTGTAGTTGATCTCGCCGGCCTCTACGCCGATGTACCGAAGTGCATCGTACAGGTTCTTGCCGTAATGACCGAACATCACCGCGCCGTGGTGAGGATAGTTCTTGCCTACCAATGCGTAGCGGTAGAAACGTCCCATCTCCTTGATGGCGAATACACCGATGCCGCCGAAGGATCTGGTGGCCACCGGCAGGACCTCTCCCTCTGCCGCATAGGCGCGCAGCACGTTGTCGGCCGTAGACTGCAGGCGATAGAAGGTGATCTCGGAAGGAGCGATGTCTCCCTCGATGGTTCCGTCGCACCAATCCTGCGGGTGTGTTCTCGCCATAATGCGCTGGAAGGCCAGATGCGGGTTCACCAGCTTGGTGGAGCAGGTATTGCCGCAGTGGAAGCCCATGAAGGTATCCGTGAACTTGTAATCGAACTTGCCCTTGATGGACTCGTCGTACATGTCATGCGGCACCGTGTTGTTGATATCCAGGAGCGTAACCTCCTCGCCGGAGATGCAAAGGCCGATGTACTCGGACAGGGTTCCGTAGATATCTACCTCGCAGGATACCGGGATGCCCTTGCGCATCATGCGGCTGTTCACGTAGCAGGGCACGAACTTGAACATATCCTGGAAGGCAGGCCAGCACTTCGTGGTCATCGCAACGAACTTGCGATAGCCCTTGTGTGCCTCTGCCCAGTCAAGGAGCGTCAGCTCATACTGAGCCAGCTTGGAGAGCATCTCCGGCTCCTTGCCCTTCTCATAGCCCATCTCCGCTGCCATGTCTGCGGCAACCTCCGGGATTCTGGCATCGCCTTCATGCTTCTGATAAGACTCGAACAGATCCAGCTCGGACTCCTCTTCGACCTCAACGTCCAGATTGTAGAGCTGCTTGATCGGAGCATTGCAGGCCAGGAAGTTGGACGGGCGGGGACCAAAGGTGATGATCTTGAGATTGGCGAGACCGTAAGCCACTCTCGCCACCGGAAGGAAGTCGTGGATCATGTCCGCGCACTCTCCGGCATCGCCGACCGGATAATCCGGAATGTAGCACTTGGTGTTGCGCAGCGCCAGATTATAGGATGCGTTCAGCACGCCGCAATAAGCATCGCCGCGGCCGTCGATCAGATCGTTCTGGGATTCCTCCGCTGCAGCGCAGAGCATCTTCGGTCCGTCGAAATGCTTGGCCAGCAGGGTCTCCGAAATCTCCGGTCCGAAATTTCCAAGGTATACGCACAGTGCGTTGCAGTCGTTCTTCTTGATGTCCTCCAGCGCATTCACCATGTCGATCTCGCTCTCAATGATGGTGATGGGACACTCGTAGATGTCTGCCGCATTGTACTTGGCCGCATAGGCCTCGACCAGTGCCTTCCTGCGGTTCTCGGCAAGGGATGCCGGGAAGCAGTCACGGGACACCGCAACGATGCCCAGCTTGATTACCGGAATATTGTTCATATCAACCTCCATGATTTGCAACGCGGCACCGGGTCAAAGGCTCTTGTCCCGCACACCGCAGCGTAGTGGCATGCTGTAAGGATCATCGTATCTATTCACGAAATTCCGCCTGCAATCCGGCCAAAAGCCCGTCAATCTGCCCGGAAGATCGGCATGCGCTGAAATAGATCTGCTTCAATTATAGTGTGCCGTGCGTAATTAGTCATCCATAATCACCGTACATTTTGTGCGGTATTTTATCGGTTTCTTGCGGATTTTCCCGCTCTAAAGGCACAGCCCCGGCATTATTCCGGATACACGAGATGCGCATCGGTGATGCCATACAACGTCTTCTCCAGATAGCGGGCGGCGAGCCATTTGGCCATGCCGAGGTTCTGGTCCAGATAATTGCCGCAGTCTCTCGCCGCGGCCCCCGGAATATCTCCCTCATAATCACGGATGAATTCGAACATGCCGGTGATCAGCGGCACGATCTCCCGGGAGGTCAGGTCTCCCTCCAGAAGAACGTAGCAGCCGGTGCGGCACCCCATCGGTCCGAAATAGACCGTGCGATCCTTCCAATCCTCGAGGCTGCGCAGATACGTGGCGCACAGATGCTCGATCGTATGGAGCTCTGCCGTGTTCATCACCGGCTCCCGGTTGGGGGCCGTCATGCGAAGGTCGAAGGTTGTGATGACGGTTTCTCCGAAGCGATCCTTCCGGGAAACGTAAATGCCCGGCTCCAGCGCCAGATGATTGATCGTAAAGCTTGCTATTTTCTCCATGGTTCTCTGCTTCCTTTCCGTTTTTTCCGTCCGGTTCCTTTCTGCAGTCGCGGTTCCTCTCCCCGCGCGGCACAGGTCTTTTCTGATGATAGCGGCCGATTTCATTTTCATCAATACAGCACCTGTAACATTTCCCCTCCCCCTGCGTAAGTACAGGTACCAAACGGAACCGACGTTCACAGGATCGGGAGCCGTAACAACTACACAGAACACAGACACACGTATCCACAGATCGCATGAGAGGAACCGCTGCCGCGGAATTCCCCGTGCAGGCCGCAGATGAGCTGCGGAAGGGAGAGAGAAAAATGAAAAAAAGATTTGCAGACACCGCGAACACGATTTCAAACGATGGCTTCCGCCGTCTTCTTGCCGCAGCAGGCAGGATGACCGTTCTGTCCATGACCGCACTGACGCTCATGGGAACCCCCGTTCTCGTACACGCCCAGGAGGCCGATCCGGGAGAGGTGCAGGAAACGGAATATCAGGATGACGCCATGGATGCCGTGCAGGACGACTCGCCGGATTGCTACCAGGAAGACGAAGCGGTGGATTCCGTCCCCGACGACACGCCTTATGAGGCTCCCGTCACATACCCCGACTTCGGTGTAGGAAGCGTCTATTATCCCGGAGGAACCATCTCCAACAATTCCAACCAGAACATCACCGTCTGCTTCGAGGGCTATGACAATGTATCCGCGTACACCGTCAACCTGGCGGCCTACGGCGGCAGCCACACGGTCCAGTCCCGGTACGGAAATGCCATTGCCACCAAGGACTGCTGGATCTGCCAGAGCGTTTCCGGAACGAATTACGTCTTCTCGGCCAACGATCCGGACATCCCCGCACAGCCTCAGCCGCAGGCACCCAAGAAGGAAGAGAAAAAGGAAGAGAAGAAGCAGGCCTACCAGCACACCTGCAACATGGAATGGGTCACCGTAAAGGAGCCCACCATGAAGTCCGACGGACTGATGCGCTATCAGTGCAAGGACTGCGGCAAGGTGGAGATGCAGGTTCCGATCTCTGCGGCAACCACCTACATCACAGGACTGTATTCCGCCATTGACAAGGCTCCTCTGAACGGCACCGTCGTATACGACGCCCAGGATTATTACACAATTTCCAAATACGTTCTCCAGAAGATGGCACAGCGGAACGATGTGACGGTCGCCATTCGGTTCAATTATAAGAACACCCCCTATGTCGTTGTCTTCCCCGCTAAGACAGACTACACACAGCTTCTGGCCGGCAAGAGTCAGTTCTACGGATTCCTCGGTCTCAACGGCTACAACGGAATTGCCGTCGCCAAGCAGTGACAGGACAACGATTTCCTTCTATCCGTCGGGGGAAGAACGCTCAACGCTTTTCCCATCGACTGTCTCCCCTTACAGCGAAAGGCCCTGCAGCATATGCTGCAGGGCCTTTCGTTATATGTTCTTTCGTGAAACAGAGGGCCAAAGCTGCGCCAGCACTTTGGGAAACGCTGATTAAAGCGTTTCCCACGCCGGATTTGCGCTGCGAAGCAGTAAATTCCTTTCAGGTATACTCCTTGTACAGTGCCACGTGATCGTAGATGCACCGCCAGAGGTTGTAGGTCAATGCCGTGCAGGCAATGTAATCGTTCCCGTCGTCCCCCACCTCGTAGCTGACGGCACAGTTCCCGGACTCATTGACAAAGCCCGTCTTGCCGCAGAGCACGGTGCCTCCCGTCGGATGGTCCTCGATCCGGCGCAGGAACCAGTTGGAGATGGTGCTCCCGTCCGGATTGTCCTTGAAGGCAGCCGTCGTCCACGTATGCGTCGAGAGGATTGTCCTGCACAGGTCGTTATCCACCGCCGCCCGCATGATCACCGCCATATCATAGGCTGTGCTGTAATGGTTCTCATTGTACAGACCGACGCAATTGGTGAAGTGCGTGGTCTCTGCTATGCCAAGCTCCCTGGCCTTTTCATTCATCTTCTCGGCAAAAGCCTCCTGCGAGCCGGCCGTATATTCCGCCAATGCCATCGCGGCATCCGCGCCGGAGGGAAGGATGGTCCCGTACAGCAGATCCTCCACCGTCGCCGTATCCCCAACGCCGTACCCCACAAAGCTTGAGCCCGACAGGTACGCCTCGTCACAGATTTCCTGCGTGATGGTCACGGTATCCTTCATGCTCGCCTCCGGATCCTCCATGGCCTCCACGGCGACCAGCAGCGTCATGACCTTCGTCATCGAAGCCGGCACCATGCGTTCAAAGGCCCTGCGCTCCGCCAGAATCTCGCCCGTCGTCGCGTTCACCAGAATGGCATACTGGCTGTCCACATAATTCGATGCCTTCGCCGCCTCCTCCGCCGAGGAGCTGTCCGTGCTCTCCCCCTCCGCAGAGGTGTCCTCTGCGGAGGTCTCTTCCGTCGCACTTTCTGCTGTGTCCCCTGTCTCCTGCGCGGTCTCGCCGGAGGTGGTCGTCGTGATTCCGCGCTGCGCATCGTAGATGGAAATATCGGTCAGGCTCTCCCCCAGATCAACGGTGCGGTCCGTTTCCACAAAGGCATAGGGCGCATTCGAATCCGTCCGGGCCGCCTCGTCGGAAGCCGTGCCATCCTCCGGCACACTCTCTGCCGTGTCCGTTGCCTCCGACACGGAGGCCGTGCTCTCCGCCGTCCCGGCAGCTGCCCGGCTCCCTATGAGAAAGGTTATGCCCCGTACCGCACAGACGAGAACCACGACCGCTCCCGCTACGCAGGCAGCCAGCAGAATTCTCTTCTGCCGTCGCAGCTCCCGTTCCCTTCTGGCACGCATGGCCCGCTTTCTGCGTCTTCTTCTCTCGGCTTCATCTGCCGCCGGTCGTCTCTGCGCGGCGGTATCGATTGCTCTCCTCTCCTCCCCCGATTGATTGCCCCGGCTGTTCTCCCTTCGCCCGGACGGGTTCGTACGCTTCCCCTGTGTCCGCATTCTGTTCCTGTTCTCCATATATCTCCATAAAAAGTTCTGCGCCATCCGACCGGTTATAATCAGCATTTCCTTAGCAAACCTGCAAACGATGTGCCGGTCTCTGCGCCGAATCCTTATTCCTTCTCTTTGCTGTCTGCCACGGCAGACCTTCCTGCAGCAGATTATCATTCTATCACTTCGATGTTGGGAAATGTGAACCGGCTGTGAACGATTCCGATGTCCGCCACCGCAGTGCAGAATTCGCACGCGGTTACGGTTGACTCGCCAGCCGGCGACGGGTCCTGACGGAGTTGTCCGCTCAGGGTGGCGCCACGCTGACTTCGTCAGCTACGAGATGGCCTTACGGCCACTCGGCAAAAACG
>CAVAUJ010000006.1:0-61897 GCA_963591995.1 Succinivibrio sp. | reverse complement strand
TTCCGCTTACAGCTGCACAGCAGTCTCCGCGTCAAGTCTGCCGGTCAGCTTCCGCCCGTCCTCGAGCAGAATCTCATAAACGGCATCCGAAAGCTGTCCCTGCGTCCGGAAGGAAACAACGTCCCCGTCGCGCTGTGCCGTCACCTCCGCTGCGGTGTTCCCCTGCAGGTCCGGAATTCTGCATTCCGCCGCCGCGCCGTCCACCGGCAGATAGAACCGGAGCGTCACGCCCTGCGTATAATCGTAATCCGGAACATCCGAATGTGCGCCGAAGGCGAGAAGGGAGCCCTCTCTTACGAAGACGGGAAGATTCATGTAGCTGTATTCCTTTTCGTACCACCTGCCGCCGTCCAGGATCTCTCCGTCGATGAGGCCGATCCACCTGCCGCTTCTCTTTCCGCTCTCTCCTGCCTGCACGCCCGGCAGATAGAAGCGTCCAAGGCTCTTTTCATTGAAGATCGGTGCCACCAGCACGGAATCACCGAGCATGTACTGCAGGTCCAGCGTGCGGCATGCATAATCCTTCGGGAAAGCGAAGGGCATGGGGCGCATCACCGGAACTCCCGTTCGGTGGGCCTCGGCTGCCAGTTCAAAGTAGTACGGCATCATGGTGCATTTCAGTTCGCTGAAGAAGCGCACCACGTCGTTGGACTCATCGTCAAAGATCCACGGCACACGGTAGGAATCCGAGCCGTGCAGTCTCGAATGGGTGGAAAGCAGACCGAACTGTGCCCATCTCTTGTACAGATCCGGTGTCGCCGTGCTCTCAAAGCCGGAAATGTCATGGCTCCAGAAGGAGAAGCCGCTCATCATAAAGGAGAGCCCTGCATGCATCGTCTCTGCCATGGAGCTGTAGGTTGCGGAGCAGTCGCCGCCCCAGTGCACCGGGAACTTCTGGCTGCCGGCCGTTGCACTTCTTGCGAACAGAACGGCCTCTCCCTTTCCTCTGCATTCCTCAATGGTCCGGAAAACGCACTCATTGTACAGATAGGTGTAATAGTTGTGCATCATCAGCGGGTCCTTGCCGTTGTGGTATGCAACGTCGATCGGAATTCTCTCGCCGAAGTCCGTCTTGATGGCATCCACTCCCGCATCCAGCAGGCCCTTCACCTTTGCACTGAACCACCGGTTTGCCTCCGGATTGGTGAAATCCACAATGGCCATGCCCGGCTGCCAGTTGTCTACCTGCTTCACACCGTGTCCGTCCCGGCGCAGGAGGAAATATCCCTTCTTCACGCCTTCCTCGAACATCTCCGTATTCTGCGCAACGTACGGATTGATCCAGCAGCACAGCTTCAGTCCCTTTTCATGGTAGCGCTTCAGCATTCCCTCCACATCGGCGAACACCTCCTCGTCCCAGGTGAAATCACACCAATGCAGCGCCTTCAGCCAATAGCAGTCAAAATGGAAGACCCGAAGGGGAATGTTCCGCTCCTGCATCCCGCCGATGAGCTCATTGGTCGTATTCTCATCGTAGCTCGGCTTGAAGCTGGTGGAGAGCCACAGGCCAAAGCTCCATGCCGGCGGCAGAGCCGGCCGCCCCGTCAGTGCCGTATATACCTTTATGACGTCCGCCGGTGTCCTGCCGTACATGACATGCATGCGGATCTGTTCCCCCGGAACCGAGCAGCCGACATAACCGACCTTCTCCGAGCAGACCTCGTAGGAAACCGGGCCGGTATGATCCGTGAACACACCGTATCCCTCGCTGCTCATGTAGAAGGGGATGTTTTTGTAGCCGATGTCGCTGGCGGTGCCGCCGTCCTCATGCCAGATGTTGACGGTCTGCCCGTTCTTGACAAACGGTGTAAAGCGCTCGCCGAAGCCGTAGATGGTTTCCCCCGGCTTCACCGACAGCTCCGTGAGCATGTAGGGCTGATAATTCTGTTCAAAATAATGCGGATCCATGCGCAGGGGAGCAGGCTTCCTGTCCACGCGCATATAGCCGATGTTGCGGAAGCCGGTTCCGGTCAGCACCCTTCCCTCTGCCTCAAAGGAGATCGCACAGGTTTTCCTGTTCACCCGTACCGTCATATCCCCCGCCGTCAATACCGCCTCTTCCTCTCCGACATCCACCGTCACAGGATCCGGATTCTGCGTGAGCTCAAACCTGGGCTCCTTCGCATCATAGGCCATGTAATGGCTTGTGGTCATGGCAATATCGTTATGTCCCGCAGAGACAATGTCGATGTACAGAACCGCCACATCCAGCGCATCGGCGCGGGAGGTAATCGGTCTCTCCGGCGTGGCGATCCGCATGCCGTTCGGAATCTTTTCAACGGTAAACGCCTGGCTCGCATAGGAAGCCTGTACGTTTTCACTCCGAAGCCAGAAACCATCCGTAAATTTCATTGCTTTCAACCCTCCTTTGTCATTGCAATTCAAAATTTGCTGCTATGCAGCATTCCTTTCGCTCATGCGGCATCAGTCCGGCACGACAATCGCAAGCTGTGCCGCGTCGCTTGCCGCCTTTGCAGCCGCTGCTGTCTGCTGCTGGGCTGCCGTTTGTGCGGCTGCCCCCTGCTGCAACGTCTGGTATTTTGCCCAGGCCTGCAGGGCTGTCTGTTCCGCCGCCTGTGCCTGCTGGAGCTGTACCGTCGCCGCAGCCTGCAGATTCAGATTGTCTGCCGTAGGAAGTGCGGCTGCCGCCGCCGCTGCCGCCTGTGCGGTGCCTGCAGCCTGCTCGGTCGCTCCTTGCAATGCCAGATATTGTGCCTCAGCCGCCGCCGTCTGCTGCTCTGCCGCTGCCTGCGCGGCCTGATATTGTAACAGCAACGCCGCCTGCTGATCCGAAACCGCTTTCAGCTGTGCTGCCTGCTGCTGGGCTGCTGCTGTGATAACCGCCACATGGCCGTCCTTGCACATACGGATAATGTTGCCCTGTCCGTCCACCGTGGTCTGGTTCTTGACCATCGCTCCGGTCCCGTCAAAGAAATATTGCAATCCCCCGATGGTCTGCATACCGAACTGTTTCCGGTAATTGACATAATAATACGTGCTGCCTCCCTGCACGGACAGGCCGTTCGCCGGGATGGTAGTGAAATAGTCCTTCAGGACGTAGTTCATGTCCACGTCGCCCGAAATGCCCGCAACGGAGCCCTCCGAGGTGTACTGCCACATGGCTCCCGGGAAGCCGATGCTGTCACTGTAGTTCGCCACCCAGCGATCCCAGGCTACGGTGCTCATCCTTGTTGCAAGCCAGTTCTTGTAGCTGTATACCATCGGCTGATAGCCGTTTGCATAAACGATGGAGCAAAAGGTGTTGGCTATGGACAGGAGCTGTGCGTCCGACAGCACGATCTGCGAGGAATCCTCAATGTCGATCGCCACCGGGAAACTGATGGGCAGATTCTGCATGGCAGCCACCGCCAGCTGCGCATCCGCCGCCGCCTCCGCATCGTTCATCGCATAGGAATATACATAGACACCTACACGGATTCCCGCCGCATTGGCTGCCGTCACGTTCCGAACGAACTGGGAATCCATCCCATATTTGGTATTCCCCAACCGAATCATCGCGAACTTCACACCGCTCGCGGCCACAGCCTGCCAGTTCACAATCCCCTGATACGAACTGACATCAATTCCGCTGACGGCCGCCTGCGCCTGCGTACCGCCGACCGGCAGCAGCATTACCGTCAGCACCGCGGCAATTGTCAGCAGGCCCGCCTTGATTCCCTGTATCCATCTCCTCATCACATTCTCCTTCTGTAAATCACATCCATCCTGCATCGGTTTCGCGCCTTTCAATTCTACCACATCTGCTCTGCTGCATCTGCTGCATCTCCCGCATTTCAGAGTTTCCTTTTCTGCCTACAGGAAATCCGCCATCACATGATTGCTCACATCAATTCCCGCATCCGTCAGCCGAACCCTGCCGCCGGTTCTCTCCAGAAGTCCCAGCTCCTCATATCGCCGGAGCACATCGGCATAAACCGACTCCATCGTCACGCCGAAACGGTGTTCAAAATCACGTTCCGAAACGCCTTCCATTCGCCGAAGACCGAGAAACATGCATTCTGCCATCCGGTCTCTTCGGCTCAGCTGCTCCGCCTCCTCCAGACAAGCGCCCGTTTTCTCTCCGGGGCCGTCCTCTCCGTCTGCCTCATAGCCCCTGCAATAGGACGCAATATCCCGCCCGTGGGTCCAGCGAAGATCTCCCAGATAGGAGGCAGCACCTATGCCAAAGCCAAGATAGGGATGTCCCGTCCAGTATCCGTTGTTATGCCTGCTCTCAAACCCTTCCCGGGCATAATTGGATATTTCGTAGCGATGATATCCGTGCTCCGCAAGAAACCGCTTCGTCTCGTGATACATGAAGCGGTCCGTCTCATCATCCGGGAAGGGCGGCAGACTCCCCTCCTCCGGCGCTTTCCCCCGGGCCATATCCCAGAATACCGTTCCCTCCTCCAGAATCAGACTGTACGCAGAGATATGCTCCGGCGACAGCAGCACCGCCTCGCGAAGCGACTGCATCCACTCCTCCGGCCTTTGCCCCGGCAGCGCAGACATCAGATCCAGACTCACATTGGAAAAGCCGGATTCTCTAGCATCCCTCACGCATCTCCTCGCCTCTTCCGCCGAATGTATTCTCCCCAGAAGCCGCAGCTCTTCGTCCCGAAACGACTGCACACCGATGGAAATCCGATTGATTCCCAGCCGCCGGAAGGCAGAGAGCTTCTGCGCATCCACCGTTCCCGGATTACACTCCATGGTAATCTCCGCCTCCGGTGTAAGACGGTAATGACGGTGGATGACGTCGAACAGCGCAGCCATTTCCTCCGGAGCAAGAAGAGACGGTGTCCCCCCGCCGACGAAAATACTGTCTGCCGGGATCTGTCCCCCCGCCTCTTCCGGCAAAGCATCCTGCAGCACCTCGGCCGTTTGTGCAAGCTCCCGGGCGAGGGCCGCCAGATACCGCCTCCGGAGTGCAGCCGGCACCGGTCCGGAGAGGAAATCACAGTATCTGCACTTTCGAACACAGAAAGGAATGTGCAGGTACAAACTGACGGGCGATGATATTTTTGCTAAACTATGGACTGCGCTATCGCGCAGAAATACGGCATCATTGATATACATATACCCAGTATACAAAAGGAGATTCATGGATTCCACACGCATTGCCGGTATTGTCATGGAATGCAATCCGTTTCATGAGGGCCATCAATACATTCTGGATAAGGCAAGGGAGATCACCGGGGCCTGCGCCGTCGTTGTCATCATGAGCGGTGACTTTGTGCAGCGCGGAATTCCTGCCGTCTATGCCAAGGAAATGCGGACAAGGACACTTCTGGCATCCGGCGCAGATCTGGTGCTGGAGCTCCCGGTCCGGTACGCTCTTTCCAGTGCCGAGGGCTTTGCGGCCGGTGCCGTCTCCATTCTCGAGAGGCTCGGCATCGTGACAGACCTCGTCTTCGGCTCCGAGTCCGGCGACCTGGCGCAGCTCCTCTCCGCCGCAGAATTCCTGCGCCGGGAGCCTGAGGATTACCGGCAGCTTCTGCGCACCTACCAGTCAGCTGGCCTGTCCTTTCCCGCCGCCAGAGAAAGAGCCGCTGCCGAATGCTCCTCCCATGCAATCCTGGCCGATACCGCCAACGACATTCTGGGCACGGAATATCTCAAGGCGCTTCTCCCTTCTCTCCCCCTTTGTCCCCATGCCGTGCCCCGCATCCGGACCCTCTCCGCCACGGAGCATCGGCAGCTTCTGGAGACCTCGCAGAATCCTTCCTGCCTCTTTGCCGATGATTTTTCCGATCTGCTCCTGGGAAGGCTTCTTGGGATCGCACGGCTCCCGCAGCCGCATCCTGCGCGCCCCCGTCACCCCTTCGCGGAGTTTGACGGCATTTCCGATGATCTCTCCGACCGCATCGAGCGGCTCCTTCCGGAATTCGTTTCCTGGACGCAATTCTGCCGGCTGCTCAAGACGAGGAACATCACCTATTCCGCGCTCAGCCGCGCCATGGCGCACATCCTCTTGGACATCCGGAAGGTCCCTGCCCCTGCAGATCCCGGCATTCCGGAAGACGCCTCCTCTCTTCGGTCCGCCGCATGCAATGCATCTGGCTACGTGCGCGTTCTGGGCTGCCGGAAGGACGCTGCCGGTTTGCTCGGCAGCATCCGTCGGAATTCCGCAGAGCTTTCCCTGATCACGAATCTTCCCGCGCCGGAAGCATCCTGCAGCGGTCTAATGCAGGATCTGTATGCCTCTGAGCTCTACGATCATGCCGCGCGCAGAAAATACAACAGCAAAACCCCGCCCGCAGACCTCTCTGCGGGCAGGGTTTCGGAATATGCCAAGCCTTTCCTTATGCTCCCGTCGTCATGACGACGGGAGTTTTCTTTCCTCCGGCAGCGTCCGCACCGGCAGGCGCGAGGGTTTCCGCACCGGCCGAAGCGGTCACGATTCCTGCATCTTCTCCTTCGGAACCACGATTCCCTGTCCGCCCGGATTGATCACGATGCCTTCCATTCCGGTTCCGATCAGGCGCGCAAGATTCCGGAATTCAAATCCGACCGGCTTCATGTCCGTCCTGCCGAATTTCTTGCTGTATTCAAAGACGTCCGTAAAGACCGGCAGATACAGCTTCTCATTCAGCTTTACCGCCGGGAACTGCACCTGCTGCTGCGGCTTTTTGCCTTCCTTCTCCAGTGCCTCCGCCTGTTCCTTGGTCACAGCCGCAACCCGGGAGGGAATGATGTAGCGCCCCTTGGGAATCAGCGCCATCATGCGCTCCGTCTTTCTCCTGACAATCTCCTCGCGCTTCTCATATTTTACCGGCCAGCGCAGCTCCGAAATGTAGTCCGTAATGGCAAATACCAGGGCCGGATTGGACGGCGGTGTCTTGCCGGCATCGGTATTCCAGTCCATGGGTGCCGACATTTCACTGCGCTTCACCACGCCCTTATACCAGCCGTTGTCCACCACGACATTTTCAATACCGAGATAGTAGAAATAGTCAAACAAAGCGATGGGTCTTGCGCCGTTCTCGCGAAGAGGGGCCGCCTCACCGTCGCGCTCTGCGACCGTACAGTCACGAAACTGCGCCTTGTACAGCTCCGCAGCCTTTTCCGCCCGATCCTTCTCAAGATAAATCGGAACAAAGCCTCCGTCGATCAGCGGATATCCCGTCCTTTTATCGTACAGAACATAGAGCTTCTCTGCTTTGTGTATGCGGGAGAGAAACTCATTGTAGACCACGCGGTGATTCTTCTCATAGTTGAGAAGTGCTGTTTTCCGGTTGAACAGCGTCATCGTCATCTGCAGGAACAGCAGTTCCTGCAGGGAAAGCTCCGCAATCTGTTCCGCAGAAAGCTCCGGCTCATACACGAGCGCCCCCACCCTCTCTTTCTGCTCCGGCGTGAGAGAATCCTCCGGTTCCTGCTTGCTGTCCTTGATGTTCAATATGTTCAGACGCGGAACCGTGGGCCACGGCTCACCTTCATGTGCCTTTTTCTGCGCATCCACCTGTTCCTGATGCGCCTTTGCCTTTTGCTCTTCGAGCTCCCTCTCCTGCTGAGCCGCCCGGCTCTTCCCGCCGAACAAATCCATCCATGCCATCTGTCATCTTCCTTTCCTGCAGAATTTCAATCAACAAGTATACCGTATTTGCCTCTGTTTATCACCTGCCGATTTCAACACGAAGCAGCCGCCTGCGAAGCACCAGATAGCAGACGGCCTGCATGGCAATGGTGAAAATCCAGGAGGCCGGGTAGGAAATGAAAAGGAAATCCAGAGACCTGCAATGCGGAAAGAAACCGTAAATCCATACTACCCGCGTTCCGACCGTTCCGATGATCGAAAGGAGCATCGGGGCCAGCGAATATCCCATGCCGCGCATGGCTCCCGGAAAGAGATCCATGATCCCGCACAGAAAATACGTCGTTGTCGTATAGGACAGGATGTCCATCGCCGCCGCAATGACCTCGGCATCCTCTGTATAGATTTTCAGCAGCTCCGGTCCCAGGAAATATCCGCCGTACCCCAGCACAAGGGAGAGAACCGTCGTAAAGCCAAGGCACTCCAGAAGGACATAATTCATTCTCTTCCATTGACCCGCGCCGTAATTCTGGCTCGTAAAGCTCATGCAGGACTGGGTTACCGAATTCACGGATGCATACAAAAAGCCCAGAACATTGTTGGCTGCCGTGTAACCTGCCATCGCCGTAGAGCCGAAGGAATTCACCGAAGACTGCAGCAGCACATTCGAAAAATTGATGACGGTTCCCTGTACCCCCGCCGGGATGCCGATCTGCAGGATGCGCTGCAGACACCAGCCGTTGATTGCAAGATCCCGCATGCGGAGCCGGTACGAAGCCTCTGTCCGCACAAGACACAACAGAACCAGGACGCAGGAGATGCCCTGCGACACAACCGTCGCAATCGCTACGCCGGCAACTCCGAGGTGAAAGGCTACCACCAGGAAGACATTCAGCCCCGCATTGATCAAACCGCTGACGATGAGAAAGACCAGCGGCCTTTTGGTATCTCCCACCGCACGCAGAATCGCCGCGCCATAGTTGTAGAGCATGAAAAAGGGCATGCCGAGGAAATAAAGGCGCATGTACAGCACCGATTGTCCGATGACATTTTCCGGAGTGCCCATGCATTCCAGCGCCCACCGGGACAGGAGCTGTCCCAGCACAGCCATGGCAATGCCGCTGACGGCAGCCACCAGCACGGAGGTGTGTACCGCATTGGCAACGTCCTTCTGCTTGCCGGCCGCGTAGGACTGTGCCACCAGAACATTGGTTCCCTGTGACACGCCGATGAACAGATTGATAAAGACACTGATCAATGCGGTGGTGGAACCGACGGCCGCCAATGCCGTGCTGCCGCTGAACCTTCCCACAACGATGATGTCAACCGCATTGAACATCAGCTGCAGGATTCCGGAGAGCATGAGCGGAACGGCAAAGGAAATCAGCTTCGGCAAAAGCGGCCCGCTGCACATATCCATTTCATATTTGCTGCCCATCACCGTGCCTCCCCGCCGACACGTTCGTAAGCCAGACGTTCGCTTCCGTCCTGCACATGGATCACACCGCAATACACGAATCCGTTCCGCAGGATCTGATGCTGCATCGTCAGATTCTTCCGGTGCGTATCCATCCGAAGATGCGGCATCTGTTCCGCGCAAAAGGCGACCACTCTGCGCATGATGCCGTGTCTGGAGCCGTCACCGGCCACGCGGTGAATGACGCCGTAGGGCGTAGAATCTCTCCAGGCCCCCTCCTCTATGCAGCGGTATGTGGGATCCTCCGTAACCGCGAACATGAAGGCTCCGCAGATACGCCCGCTCTCATCCGTCAGCACGTACAGGGATCCGTCCCGAAGGTCCTGCGCAAGGAGCTCCGTCTGCGGATAGCTGCTCCCCCACTGGTCGGGATTGCCGCTGCAGCGCATGTACTCTCTGGCCGCTTCGTAGACCCTCTCGATCGAGGGAAGATCCTCCGCAGCGGCAATTCGTATCGATAATTCCGGCATTTCGGATTAAGCCTTCCTTTCTCTGCGCAGCCCGTACACCGTTTGCAAAAATAACCGGCCGGACATACGGCTGCAAAAAAAGCCTCCCTTCCGGCCGCCGTCCGATCATCTTGAAAATCAATGCACGGATGCCGCACAGAAGGAGGCCTGTAAACGATTCACATCACCGTTTTCTATTTTCTTTCCCGGAAAAAGTTCCTAAGTAAGCTCGTTCAGTTTATCCAGTATCCCGGAGGCAATCCCGCACCGATCCGGCATCTTGCTGCCGTCCCTCAGATCTCCCTCGAGCTCAATGTCAAAGCAACGGTCCGCAAGCTCCAGAAGCTCCTCATCGGTCAGAGCTCCTGCCGCCTCGCGCGTTATGCCGAACTCCCGCTGCAGAAACGTCAGCTCCCGTTCCGTGAAGGTCATACGCATTCCCTTTCCTAATTCTGGCTGTCATCCTCATTGTCTCTGCGGGAGAGGAAGGAAGGAATCACGATGTTCTGCGTATCGCCGGAATGAATGCTGCTGGGATTAAAGCGGAACTGCTGCGCCTGATACGTCGGCTGCGGCTGTACATTCGGCTGCTGACCATATCCGGCACCCGCCTGTGTTCCCTGCCCATAGTTCATCGCGCCGGCGCCGTATGCTCCCTGCCCTGCGCCGAACTGTGTGGCATAGTTGGCGCCGCTCGGCATTCCGTTCGGTACGTATCCGCCCTGCGGCTGCATATTATTCGGCTGGACATACGGATTGGGGCGGTAGCCACCGCCTGCCTGTCCCTGATTGACGCCCGCCCCGTTGAAATTCGGATTCGGGGTAAAGGGCTTTCTCTCGAAGGGATTCTGCTGGGCCTGAGCCTTCTCCTTCTCCTGCTCTTCCTTCTTCTTGCCCTGTCCGATTCCGGTTGCAATGACCGTGACAACGCAGCTGTCCGAGCTCGTCTCATCGTATTTCGCGCCGAAGATGACATTGATGTCGTCGCCGGTAATGTCGCGGACAAAGGTTGCGGCATCGTTGGCATCGAACAGCGAGATATCGCCGGAGATGTTCAGAATGACATCCGTTGCTCCGTCGATGGAGGTCTCCAGAAGAGGCGACTCCACTGCCATCTTCACGGCATCCGTCGCCTTGTCATCGCCCTTGCCGTAGCCGATTCCGACATGGGCAATGCCCTTGTTGCGCATAACCGTCTGCACATCGGCGAAATCCAGGTTGATGATCGAAGGAACATTGATCAGATCCGTTACGCCCTGCACCGCCTGCTGGAGCACCTCATCTGCCTTCTTGAGTGCGTCCGGCAGTGTCGTTCTCCTGTCCATAATATCCAGCAGCCGGTCGTTCGGAATGACGATCAGCGTATCGACGTTCGGCGTAATGTTCTCAATGCCGAGCTTTGCCTTATCCATTCTGGCCTTTGCTTCAAAGCCGAAGGGCTTAGTCACAACGCCCACGGTGAGAATGCCCATCTCCTTGGCAAGCTTTGCCACAACCGGTGCTGCGCCGGTGCCGGTTCCGCCGCCCATTCCGCAGGTAACGAAAACCATGTCCGCGCCCTTCAGGGCTGCACTGATCTCCTCTGCGCTCTCCTCGGCCGCCTTGGTTCCAACCTCGGGATTGGCACCCGCTCCCAGCCCTCTTGTCAGTTTCGAGCCGATCTGGAGAAGCTTCGGCGCCTTGCAGCGCTGCAGTGCCTGCACATCCGTATTCACACCGATGAATTCCACGCCGGTTATCTCTTCCTCAACCATCCGGTTGACAGCATTGTTGCCGGCGCCGCCGACTCCTACAACGATGATCTTGCAAGCGGTTTCATTTGCGTCAGTCTTGATCTCCAGCACGATAGTGCCTCCTTATTGTTTGTTAAAATCCCAATCCAATGCAACCAAACAAAGTGTACTGCAAACCGGACAGGCCGGCTTATGTATTCAAGGAATCGGGCACGTATATCTCCAATTTTCCACTTGTAAATATACAATCCAACTCCGGAATAATCAATAAAGATGAAACAACGAATTCTATCTTTCCGTAAAGGTTATAAAATCTGTATCCGGTGTATATTCCGACAAATCAATGGTTCCGCTCCTGCCGGACAGTGACGGCAGAATTCCGGCCAGATTGGACAGCTTTTCATCCATATATTCGTCCTCTCCCAGACGCACGACCACGCCTCCGAAATATGCCGTAATCTTCCCACCCTGCCCTATATAAAGGCGGTCCGCCGACAGTGCATGCTTGCTCAGCAGCTGCGTTGTCTGCAGGATGCGGGTGAAAATGCTCTCATCCTCCACCGGCAGCTTCTCGTTCAATGCAATGTACGAAAAGGTCAGTCCGGTCACCTCCGGAATCCCGTCCAGCTTCTCCGCGGCGGACTCCACCACCATGCCGTTCCGGTCAAAATACATATACCGGCCAAGATACGTCACATAGCCGGCCAGAGACTTCTCATAAACCGTTACATGAATGGCGTCCCTTGACAGCACCTCGATGTCCATGGTCTCTATGAACGGAATCCCGGAAAATTTCCGTGTACCGCTCCGCAGAGAAATGGCGAGGGTGTTGTCTCCCAGAATGCCCGCGGTCGCATATTCCCGAATCTGTGCGTCCGTATAGTGGGAGCTCCCTTCCACCGTCACGAACCGCACCCGGAAAAAGCTCAGCAGGAACACCAGTCCGCCTGCCACCGCCAGCAGCGCCAGCAGAATAACGATGCGGATTCGCAGCCTGCGGCCCCGGATCTGATCCTGTATGTAGAGGGCAGCGTTGTCATAATCCTCTCTGCTGCGTCTCATGTCTGTCTCATCTCCCTCCTTTCCGCTGACTCTTTGGCAGCAGCCGCAGGGATGGCGTCCCCTCGCCGGTTATCTGTCTCCCGCCGCATTGGCTCTGGCCACATTCAGCACCAGGCCGATCTCCGCCATCAGGATGACAATGGAGGATCCGCCGTATGAGAAAAACGGAAAGGTTACTCCCGTATTGGGAATGGCATTGGTCACCACGGCAATATTCAGAATGACCTGCACCGCGATATGCGTCATCACGCCGATCGCAAGAAGAGAACCGAACATGCTCGAAGCGTTCATGGCAACCATCATAAAACGCCAGCACAGCAGCATGAACAGCAGGATGATGGAAATGGCTCCGAACAATCCCAGCTCTTCGCAGATGATCGAGAAAATCATATCGTTCTGCGCCTCCGGAATATAGCCGAGCTTCTGCATGCTCTGCCCCAGCCCCTTGCCGAAGATGCCGCCGGAGCCTACCCCGTACAGACCCTGCAGCACCTGGTACCCTGTATCATCGGCATAAGCCACCGGATCCAGCCATACCAGAATTCTCTTGAAGCGGAATGTAAGAGACCCGCTGGTCTGCACGGCAACGAAGACGGCTGCCACGGCGATCGCCGCCACGCCGAGAAACAGCAGCAGATAACGCCGGTAATGCTCGTCCGTGACGTAGACCATGCCAAGAGCAATCACCATGACAATAATGGCCGAGCTCATATTCCTGGTAATCAGATAAATCAACGACGCCTGTGCGACGGCCGGCAAAAGTGTCAGTCCGAAGCCCTTTGCCGAGCGGAAGATTGCCCGGTTGGACTGACATAGCCATACCGCGGTCACCAGCAGCACCGCAAATTTCGAAATCTCAGCCGGCTGCACGGATACAGGGCCGATGTAGATCCATCGTTTCGCACCGTTTGCTTCGGTTCCGAAGGGAACGACCAGCAACAGCAACACAATTGAGAAAGCGTAAATCAGCCCGCTGCATCTTTCCCAGACAGCCAGCGGAATTCTCGACACCACCAGCATGACCGCCAGACCCACTGCGGTTGCCGCCGACTGCCTTTTCAGGTAATAGGCGGAATCGCCGAAATCAAGTGCCGCCTCATAGGAGCTGGTGGAATACAGCATCACCAATCCGAATGCAACAAAGAACAGAATGATCAGGATCAGAGAATAGTCTCTGGCCGGTTTCCTGCGGATGTTCACCTGCTGCAGGTTGCCGCGTCCCGGATGCTCCGTTCGTTTTTCCCTTGGTCTGGCTGCGCGTTTTCTGTTTTGCCTGTTCGTCTGCACCTTCTGCGTCATAAGCCTGCTACTCTGCGCCGGCAGGGGGCGTCCCGTACTGCGCAACTGCTTCACCACAATCCCAGAAGCGCCGCCGCGCCGCAAAGAACCGTGATGATGGTGAAAAGCGCCACCACCTGCACCTCACTGCAGCCGCCCAGCTCAAAATGATGATGAATGGGCGCCATGCGGAACAGGCGCTTCCCGTGCGTCTTCTTGAAATACGTCACCTGCAGAATCACCGAGACCACTTCCAGCAGATAGATGAAGCCGACAATCGGAATGAACAGCGGCAGCTGCAGCACATAGGCTATGCCGACCACAAAGCCGCCCAGCGCCAGTGAGCCGGTATCTCCCATGAAAACCTTGGCCGGATGAGCATTGTAGAGCAAAAAACCAAGGAGCGCACCGATCATGGCCGCACCTGCTGTCGCCGCATCGCCCGTCCCTGCCGGAAACGTCTCCGTCACCACCGCCGCAATGGTAAAGAACAGGGCGACGGCAACGGTAACGCAGGCTGCCAGTCCGTCCACTCCGTCCGTAAAATTCGTTCCGTTCACGGTGGCCAGTGCAATGAAAACAAGCGCCGGGAAGCTCAATACCCCCAGATCAAGCACTCCGCCGTTGACGAACGGAATCTTCATCGTCAGCTCGATTCCGTAAAAACAGACCAGGAGCAGGCCGAACACGACGGCAATTACCACCTGAAAGAGCATCTTCTGCTTTACGGACAATCCGTCGCTGCTCCTCTTCCGGATCTTTAAAAAATCATCCACGAAGCCCACAAGGCCGAAGCCGAGCGTAAGGAATAATATCGGGAGAACCCGCGGGCATTTTAAAGAGAACACAAGGCAGGAAACGGTCAGTCCCGCCAGAATCATGAGTCCGCCCATATTGGGTGTTCCCGTCTTGGAGAGATGACTCTGCGGACCGTTGTCCCGTTCCGTCTGCTGTGCCTTGAAGCGGATCAGAACCGGTATCAGGAATTTGCCGCTGACCGCCGATACCGCAAAGGCAATCAGCATGGAAAATACGATATCACTTGCTCCCTGAAAGCTCATTTTATTCCTTCCTGCCGCCTTAATTATCCGCGGCATCCCGCGCATAGCTGCCGGTGCGTGCTTCTTTATTGCGGATCGGCAGCTCCTGTGCTGCCGTCCTGTGCGCTCTGTGCGGTTCCGTCCGTACCGGCTTCCGTCCCGCTCCCGGTATTCCGGGTGACGGTTGCCTGTTCCCCGCTCAGATCCGCTGCCACGTTTCCGTCCGAATCGGCTGCGCCGCCGGCATTTCCCGAGGCCTTGCCGGTCCCCAGATTGTCCGGAAGCGCACTGGAGCTGTACTCATGCCCCGTGTTGGGGTCCACCAGCTTTCCGGTGGTCGGATTAATGTAGTACCCGGTGGCCGGATCCACTTCATAGGACTTCCACGTCGGTGCGGCGCTTTCGGCATCCTGCGTCTGATCGACCTGCCCTTCCTTCGGATTCTCCGAATCCACGACGCCGTCGTTGTCGGTATCGTACAGGTCCGCCTTCCCGTCTCCGTCCGTGTCCACCGCATCGGTGGTTCCGTCTCCGTCCGTATCCAGCGGTTTGTCCGGTGTCCCGTCCCCGTTGGCATCCACGGCATCTGCCGTTCCGTCTTCGTCGGTGTCTATGTCACACACAATTGCCACCGGCACCTGATTGTAATTGGATGCACCGTAGGCCAGCGTGTTCGAGAGATTCAGCTCCCGCAGCTCCGCCTCTTCCTCTTCCGTCAATTCCTCCGTCATGTAGATTCCCATATACGGAAGAACCTCCGTCAGAACCTTGCGCACAATGCGCGTGGCATATTTGGCATCGTCCTGCGGATAATGGTTCGGGCGGTCCACCACGACATAAATGGCAATCTGCGGATCGTCCGCCGGCGCATATCCCATAAAGGATACCACATAGTTGGTCTTATCCCGCGGTATCGTCTCGGCTGTTCCGGTCTTGCCGCCGATCATGTATCCGGCCGGTCTGGCCGTGCGGCCCGTGCCGTAATCTCCCGCCACAACCTGCAGGCAGGCCTCCCGGACCTTCGCACTGGTGGTTTCCGATACCGTCCGCTTCAACAGCTTCGGCTCAATGTTCCGCACCGTTGCACCGCTGGAGCTCGTGATCTTGCTCACCACGTGCGGCTCGTAATAATAGCCTCCGTTGATCAGAGAAGAGAAGCCCGTGATCATCTGAATCATCGTCACGTCAAAGTTCTGTCCGAAGGAATTGGTGGCAAGGTCAACATCCACCATGTTGTCGGCTGTGTAAATCAGTCCGTCCGTTCGAACCTCTTTGGCCAGATCAATATTGGTTTTCAAACCGAAATTGAAGATTCTCTGAAATTTACAGAAGGTCTCCTCCCCCGTCGTCAACGCAATATCCATCAGCACGACATTGCAGGAGCGCTCGATGGCCTGCGAAAGCGTGAGCATGCCGTCGCCGTCGGTATTGTGGCATTTGATTTCCCAGCCATCGATGGTGAGGGAGCCGCCGCAATAATAGGACTCATCTCCGGTAAGGCTCCCGGATTCCAGGGCAGCCGCCAGCGTAAAGGGCTTGGCCGTGGAGCCCGGCTCATAGTAGGTGGATATGCAAAAGTTGTTCCAGAGCGAATACAGATATCTGGATAACTCCTCGTTGTCCTCCGCGATGGTGTCCACGTCCTCCTGTGTGAGAAACTCGTAGGTAGGCGAATCGGTTTCATCCAGCACCGGCATCCCGACCAGAGGCTCTGTGTCGTAGGGGTTGTTCGGATCAAAGGTCGGCGCACTGGCCATCGCCAGAATTTCTCCGTTGTTCACATCCTGAATGATACAGCCTACATTGCGCGCACCGTATCCCTCATGATAGTCACCGTCCTCATACTCATCCATGAACTCCTGAAGATATTTTTCCACAATGCTCTGAATATTCGCATCAATGGTGAGCGTCAGGTTGTTGCCATCCTCTGCCGGAATAACCGTTCTCTCCAGATCGGAGCTGTTGTTGAGGTAGCCGTATTCCCGTCCCGAGGTTCCGTTCAGGGTTTCGTTATAATATTCCTCCAGTCCGAACGCTCCTTCGTTGCTGTTGGTGGCATAGCCCAGCACATGGGCCAGAAGCGTTCCGTTGGGATAGGACCGCGTATAAGAGGATTCAAACCAGATTCCCTGTATGTTCTGGTATTCCTCATTGGTCTTCTGTGCGTCCTCCAGCTGCGTCTGCAGAGCGGCCAGCCGGCTCTCGTCATTAGCGCCGGATTTTTCGGCGGAGATCTCTTTTTTGATATTGCTCACTCTCTCGGCAGCATCCGATATCTCCTGCTCGTAGGACGTCTTTTCGGCATAGGTCAGCCCTTTTCTGGCAATGTAATACCTCGAATCCGGATTGTCGTGAATGTATTGCGCGATGGTATCCCGATCCAGTCCCAGTCTCTCACACGCGGCAAGCGTGGGCTCCAGGTAGACACTGGTTTCCGTCTCATCGGTCGGGCCGTTGTTGATTTGATAGGCGTCAATGATCACATTGTAAATCAGCTCGCTGGTGGCAAGAACCGTCCCGTTGCTGTCCGTGATGGTTCCCCGCTTGTACGGAAGCTCCTGTGAGTCATACGACTGCTGCGATAAAATCTGCTTCTTGTACTCGTTTCCGTTGTCGCGGTTGATGATGACCAGCCGGACGATGAGTAAGCCAAAAGCCAGCAGCACCAATCCGAACAGCACCACCAGCTTTGTCTGCATTCTGCTATCAAATTGTCTCCGGAGGATCCGGCGTGCCGGCTCCGCACCCCGTCCTCCGTTCTTTTTATCTCCGACATTTCGTCGCTTGTTCGGCATCTTGTTCCTTCCGTCGCGAATCATTGCCCGAGCTGGGTCACCTGACGCACATAATCACCGGATCCGCCGTCATAGTTGACAATCTGATCCTCCTGCGCGTAGGTCATCCCCAGCTTCGTGATAGCCTTGTATTTGATGTCGTCCAGATTGACACCGGAATTGATCTGGGTCTCCAGCTCATCGTTGTTGCTCTTCAGATCGGAAAGGCTGGACTCCAATCGTGCGATTTCCTGCACAGAGGCTGTCACCTCCGACTGCAGACCAATGTACTGGATCAATACAACGGCCATTGCGAACACAATGACCGCCATGAAGGCAATCAGAGCCGGATTCATGAACGTCCGGTGCACCGGTGCGGTTCGGACGGCCTCGGCGCGCCGATAGCCTCTGTCCTCACGATAGCCCGGCCGCTCCGGTTCAAGAGCCGGCGCCGCACTTCCGTACAGATAGGTGCCCCCGCGCATCGATCGCCCGCCGGATCTGCCGCTGTCCGCCCGTCTGCGTCCCGAATCCGTCGTTCTCCGCGTCGAATATCCCCGGCTGCTCCTCCTGCTGTTTTCGTAATTTCTGTAATTTCTGTTTGCCATAGCACCCTCGATTCCGGCTATGCCTTTCTTTCAAACACCCGCAGCTTTGAGCTCGCAGCTCTTTTGTTCCGCTCCAGCTCCTCGCGGGAAGGTACGATCGGCTTCCTCGTGATCACCTTTCCTTTGGAGGTCTTTCCGCAGATGCAAACCGGAAACTCCGGCGGACAGGTGCACGGATTCTCATTCCTTCGGAACGCATTTTTGACAATCCGATCCTCCAGAGAATGAAAGGTGATAATGCAAAGCCTGCCTTCCGGTTCCAGCAGATCAATCAAACGGTCAACCGAATCCTGCAATACATCCAGCTCACGGTTGCATGCAATCCGAATGGCCTGAAAGGTTCGCTTGCACGGATTGCCGTATTTGTCCTGCATTCTCATCGGAATGCCGGCCCGAATCACCTCGACCAGCTCTCCTGTGGTCGCAAGCGGCTTCTTCTCCCTCCGGCTCAGAATGCCGCGGGCAATATTGACCGCATACCGTTCCTCCCCGTAATCCCGCAGAATCCGGATCAGCTCCTCCTCCGACCGGGAATTGAGAATATCCGCCGCCGTCAATGGGCTGTCCTGGTCCATTCGCATGTCCAACGGTTCATCCGTATTGTAGGAAAAGCCTCTTTCCGGGTTGTCCAGCTGATAAGAGGAAACTCCCAGATCCAGAAGAATTCCCGAAACCTTCCGGATTCCCATTTCCTCCAGAATTTCCGGAATGTGCTCGTAATTGCTGTGAACAATGGTGACTCTCTCGTCGAACACCCGGAGGCGCTCGGACGCAGCAGCGATCGCGTCTTTGTCCTGATCGATCCCGATCAATCGTCCGCCTTGTGTAAGCCGGATCGCAATCTCCCTGCTGTGTCCTGCACCCCCAAGCGTTCCATCTACGTAAACCCCGGAAGGGCGAATGTTAAGGCTCTCAATCACTTCATGAAGGAGAACCGGTGTGTGCTGAAATTCCATCTTCTTCCCCGCCCTGCAGGCTGCGTGCTAAATCCGGAAGCCGCTCTCCAGCAGCTCGTCCGAAATCGAACTGATCTCCTCTGCCGTATGCTCCTCGTCGTATGCGTTATAGGCCTCTTCGCTCCAGAGCTCTCCCCTGGTTCCCATTCCGACGAAAACAACATTTCTGTCTATTCCTGCCAGCTGCCGCAGCTGGGGCGGCAGGAGAATGCGTCCCTGCTTGTCAATTTCCACTTCCATCGTGCCGGACATAAAATAACGAACCAGCTCACGGGCCTGTCTGGAATTTGAGGGCAGTGCCTTCAGCCGCTCGGAAAAGGCGTTCCAATCGTCCTCGTCGTAAATCTGGAGACACTTATCAAAGCCTCTTCCGATCCAGAAGTGGCTCCCCAGAATCTCTCTGAACTTCGCCGGCACGATCAGCCGTCCCTTGGCATCCAAGGAATGGCGATACTCGCCCGAGAACGTCTTTGCCATGCATCAATTCCTGCTGTTCCGTTCAAGCTTTCCGTTTTCCCGGCAGGACAGGTCCCGCCTTCATCGTGTCCCCATTCTACCACTTCCTACCACATAGTGGGGGAAATTTGGGATTTTCTTCCACGAAGTAGGTTCATCATACCCTACGAAAGGGTCACATGGCAATACTGATTCCGCCGCCCGCAACCACCGGCCGTCCCCAAGCCTGCGACTTCCCGGTGCCTCATCCCTCGAAGGATTGCCTTCAATTTCCGCGATCCGGGCGTTTCTCACAGCAGCAAAAAAGCCGTGCGGCGGGAGCTCTTCCCGCCGCACGGCTTTTTTCGCTGCGCGTCCTGTTGCATTCTTTATTCTTCGCTTTTTTCCTCATTTGAGGAAATGCCTGCTGCCTTTTCCGCAGCCTCCGTCGCAGCCTCCGTCGCAGTCTCTGCCGCAGCACGGTCTGCCGCGCCTTTTTTGTCACGACTCCGCAGGCGGATTGCGACGATCGCCGTCACCGACACCGCGGCGAGCACCACCCCCATCACCAGATTCACCGGAATGGCGGTCCCCGTGATGTAGAGCTGGTCGGTCCGGATCGCTTCAATCCACGCGCGTCCGATGCCGTAGCCTGCCAGATACAAAAGGAAGATCTCCCCCTTGAACCTGCGGTGCTTCAGATACAGCAGCAGCAAGATCAGCACCCCCAGGTTCCACAGACCTTCATAGAGAAAGGTAGGATGCACCTGAATGTAATTCGTCCCCTCTGCTACGTGGGCGGAGAGCTCCGCCGTAATGTCCCTTGCGCGCACGGCATCGATCGGCAGACGCATGGCCAGCAATCCGTCCGAATATCCTCCGAACACCTCCCGGTTAAAAAAGTTGCCCCATCTGCCGACGATCTGCCCCACCAGCAGTCCGTACACCGTCGTATCCAGGATCTCCGGCAGGTACAGCTTCTTTACCGTGCAATATACATAGGCCGTCAGGACCCCGCCGATGACGCCGCCGTAGATGGCAAGGCCTCCCGCGCGAAGATTGAAAATCTCCGTGAGATTGTCTTTGTACGCGTCCCAGAAGAAAATCACATAATAAATTCTGGCTCCGATGACGCTGAATACAATGAGCCAGAGAGAAATGTCCCAATAGGTTTCCTCCGACTGTCCTGTTCTCCGGGCAATGCGCGCCGCCGTCAGGATGCCAAGAAGCATTCCCAATGCGATCATGCATCCATAAAGCGCCACCCGAAAGCCGCCGATGTAAAACGCCTGCGGCACATTGCTCAGATAGATTCCCAGGTTCGGGAATGCAATGTCCATTTCTCCCATCTGTTCTGCCATTTTCCGTCCCTTCGCCTTTCTATGCCACCGCCTGCAGACAGCCTCTACGCTTCACCGGCGGTTTTCTCATCCCGAATCAGATGAACATCCAGCTGAGGGAAGGGAATCTCCACCTTTTCCTCGCGAAAGCGTTCCCGGATTTTCTCCGTCATGTCCCAGCGAACATCCAGATAATCCTTGATGTCGACAATACAGCGAAGGCCCACCACAACGCTGCTCTCACCGAGCTCCTCCACAAAGGTTCTGCGGCTCATTTCCTGGATTCTGGGTTCCTCATCCATCAAGGTGTTCAGAATCCTCTGGGCTCTTGCCTCATCCTCCCGATAGGCAATCCCAACGGTGATGCTCAGACGCTTGCGTCCCTCCGTCAGCGTGGAATTCACCACCGACTTGTTGGTGAGCGTAGAATTGGGAATCACCAGACGTTCTCTTTCCGGTGTGAAAATCGTCGTGTAATACAGCTCGATCTTCTCCACGGTCCCCTGCACATCCTCTCCCTTCACAGAGATATAGTCCCCTTCCCGGAAGGGCCGCAGGACGAGCAGCAAAACCCCGCCCGCAAAGTTCGAGAGCACCCCCTGTGCCGCCAGAGAAATGCCCACGCCGGCAGATGCCACCAGGGCCGCGATGCTGGATGCCTCCACAATGTTCAGCTGAATGATCATCGTGACAATGGTAAAGCCCAGCACCAACGCCTTGATCAATGCCCTCATAAAGTGGCGCACGGTCGGTGCCGTGCCGCGCTTCTCCAGATGACGCTCCAGCGTACCCAGAATTTTCCGCAGCACCCTGCTGATGACGATATAAACCAATATGCAAAAGCCTGCCCGCAGCAGAAACTCCGCGGCGGAGGAACCAAGCTTTGCAAGCCACGTGTCAAAATTCAGGATATCCACCTGCTCCATTGTCGCAACCTCTTTGCTTTCTGCCGGAATACCGCTGTAAAGGAAGCGGTTACACGTTGAATCGGAAGAGGATCACATCGCCGTCACGGACCACATAGTCCTTTCCCTCCATGCCGACGAGTCCCTTCTCACGTGCAGCGGAAAGACTCCCTTCCCGCAGAAGAACCTCCCAATTGACCACCTCCGCTTTAATGAACCCGCGTTCAAAATCGGAATGAATCTTGCCGGCTGCCTGCGGCGCCTTGGTTCCGATACGTATCGTCCAGGCTCTGGTTTCGTCCTCGCCCGCTGTCAGAAAGCTCATAAGGCCCAGTGTGTGATAGCTGGCCTTGATCAGCTTGTCCAGTCCGGACTCCTTCAGCCCCAGATCCTCCAGAAAGATCTGTTTTTCCTCATCGTCCAGTTCCGAAATCTCCGCCTCCATCTTCCCGCAGAGCGCGAACACCTCACTGCCGCTTTCGGACGCGTAGGCACGAACCTCCTGCACCATCGAGTTGGATGCACCGTCATCCGCAATGTCGTCCTCGGACACATTGCACGCAAAGATGACCGGCTTGGAGGTCAGGAGACTGTATTCCTTCAGCAGCTTCTCTTCATCCTCCGTCAAATCCTCCATCGTCAGCACCATTTTCCCGGCCTCCAGCTGTGCCTTGATGCGATTCAGGAATTCCAGCTCCTTTGCCGCCTCTTTGTCCATTCTCGCCGTCTTGGTCACCTTGGAAATTCTCCGCTCCAGCACCTCAAGATCGGCAAAAATCAATTCCATGTTGATGGTTTCGATGTCGCGAACCGGATTCACCGATCCATCCACATGCGTGACATTGGGATCTTCGAAGCACCGCACCACGTGCACGATCGCATCGCACTCGCGGATGTTGGCCAGAAACTGATTGCCCAGTCCCTCTCCCCTGGATGCCCCCCGCACCAGTCCGGCAATGTCAACGAACTCCACCACGGCAGGCGTGATCTTTTTGGAATGATACATTGCTCCCAGCTTCTGAATCCTC
The DNA here is from genome assembly GCA_963591995.1 of Succinivibrio sp. GTDB lineage: Bacteria > Bacillota > Clostridia > Lachnospirales > Lachnospiraceae > CAG-791. The sequence goes on along the minus strand of CAVAUJ010000006.1, from coordinate 39,275 downwards.
TCATCCGGCACCGGAACGACGCCGACATTCGGATCAATCGTGCAGAAGGGGTAATTGGCAACATCCGCCCCGGCCTTTGTCAGTGAATTGAACAGCGTGCTCTTTCCTACATTGGGCAAACCAACGATACCTAATTTCATAATCCTCCACTGTGTCCTTTCTCTCGTTTCATCCGCGGTCCATCCTGCAGACCGTCTTCACAAGTGTGCATTATCTCACAAATGCTCCCTCTGCGCATCCGTAGTCCGTTTTCCGGTCCTTCAGCTCCGCATAGATTTCCGTGTAGTTCGTATAACGTATCCGGTTGATCTCCCCTTCCCGGACAGCCCGCTTCACCGCACAATCCGGCTCTTTCAAATGGTTACAGCCCTGAAAGCGGCAATTCTGCGCGTACGGAACGAATTCCGCATAGAAATGCTTCAACTCCTCCGGTCTGACCTCCTGCAGATACAGGGAGGTAAAGCCCGGCGTATCCACCACAAAGGTCTCTTCTCCCGCATACAGGAGCTCCACATGTCGTGTTGTATTCTTCCCTCTTTCAATTTTCACGGAAAGCTCACCGGTCTGCATGTTGGCCTCCGGACACAGTGCATTGATCAGGGAGGATTTGCCGGCTCCCGAAGGTCCTGTCACCACGGTGGTTCGGCCCTGCAGGGCCCTCCGTACACAGGCTACTCCCTCTGCCTCTCTCGTACTGAGAAACAGCACATCGCAGCCGCAGTTGCAATAGATTTCCCGGAGCTCCGCAAGCTGCTCCTTCGTTGCAAGATCCAGCTTGTTGAAGCACAGGATCGCCGGGATGTGCCGCAGCTGCATGGCAATCAGAAAACGGTCCAGCATATTGTAGCTGGGCGCCGGGCTGGTGACCGCGAACAGGAGCAGCGCCTGATCCACATTCGCCACCTTCGGGCGCAGCAGCTCGTTCCTGCGCGGCAGGAGCTTCACCACGCTCCCCTCCTTCGGCACGGCGAACGGATCGGTGACGTCGATCTCCACATCATCCCCCACCAGCGGCTTTTGATGGAGCGACCGGAACACGCCCTTCGCTCTGCAGCGATAGACGGTCTCCTCGCTGTACACCTCATAAAATCCGGCTATGCTCTTGATGATCTTACCCTTTCTGTGTTCCATGCCGCATCCTTTGCTTTCCTTTCCTGACATACAAAGACCGATGAAGATCAGTCCATCCTGGTCGCCATCGGTCTTCCTGCATAAGAAACATCCATCCGTTCACAACGATCCCTAAAATAACCGGCCCGAAAAAGGCCGGTTAAGCCGGTCAGGCCGGTTATTTAAAAATCGATGTACTAGCTCTCCGGTGTGAAGGTAAGCTGCCTTGTTATGACACGCTGTCCGTTTACCGCATCCGCAGCGGAGGATGCATAGCTCATCTGCAGCGTACCCGTCGCGCATGAAATACCGGTAAAGGCCGCCGGCTGCGGAAAAGTGGTCGCAACCGTGTTCATGAGTGCCTGCCCGTCCGCCGTAATGATCACTATGTATACCTGCGTGCCTGCCACATAATCCGGCGCCTCTTCCGCCGTGGGCGCCGCAATTTCACCGGAATACGAATACGTGGCCGCTTTGGCCTTTTTGCCGACGGTCAACGTCACCTCTGTCCCCGGATCCACATAGGAATCCGCTTCCACGTTCTGGGCGATAACCTTGCCGACCTGCGTATCATCTGTGGTCTCCACCTCCTTGGTGCTGCCAAGCGTCAGCCCCTTCTCGGTCAGAATGGCCATGGCTTCCTCTGTGGTACAGCCGGTCAGAGAGGGAACCTGAACCTGTCCCTCGGTATCCGGTCCGGTACAGATGGTCAATGTGATGGCCGTATCCGCAGGAGCCAGTGCACCGCCGATCGGCGACTGGCTGATAACCTGTCCCTTTTCCACATCGTTGCTGACGCCGTCCACCTTATTGATGGTATCAAACCCCTTCTGCTTCAAGGTGGCAATGGCTTCCGCCTGGCTCTTTCCGGTGACGTCCGGAACCTCCACGCCGCTCTGCCCCGCGCTGACCTTCAGGATGACATTGGTCCCTGCCTCCACGCCGGCCCCCGCCGTAGCTACCGTACCGTCCTGAAAAGCGGCAGACATCACAATGCCGGAATCGTACTCATCCGATTCCTCATAGATTACCTCCGGAATCAGTCCGAGGGATTTTAAAGAATTCTGAACCTCCTCCGCATTTTTCCCGACCATCTCCGGCAGCACAATGCTGCTCTGCGCGGTCTCTTCCGCCTTGTTCTCCTCTCCGGCAGAGGACAGAAAGCCCATCCTGCTCGCCGCAAAAAGAATGATGGCCACGCCGATTGCCAATGCAACCACAATGGAAATCACCGTGATCAGCTTCTCTTTCCCCGGGTCATAATTGCTCCGGTGCGAGGAGGATGCGTAGGGATCATCGTAGCGACTGTTCTTGCGAAGCGGCGCATCGATCCGTTCCTGCCGGTCCTGTCTGGCGTTCCTGCGATCCCGAAGCTCCCTCTCATCATAGGAAGCTCTTCCCCGCTGCGGGCGATCCTCGTAGACCTCCCCCGGATAGTCTTCCGGTTCGTAGCCCTGTGCGGCATATTGCTCTTCCGGATACGGCTCTTCCGCGTAGGACTCCTCCCGATATGCATTCTCCCGGTAGGAATCCTCCGGATAGGCACTCCCCTGGTGCCGCTCCTGTTCACGGGCTGCCCCTCGGTAATTGCTCTCTGCGTAACCCGAAGTCCCCTCGTACGGATCGCTCGGATATTCCTGTTCCGAGTGCTTGCTGCCCCGGTATTCCTTCTCCGAATAATCCACGTCGGGATAATCCGGCTCCCGGTACGGAGGGACCTGCCCTGCCGCATAGCCCGTCCCGGCTCCGTCGGTATGCACGTCATCCGCCGCACTCCCGGCACCTGCGGGAGCTGCGCCGGCATGCTCGGCCGCTGCAGCGGCTACCACGCCGTCTGCCTTTCTGCGCGCCTTTGCCTGTGCAACCGGATTCGCCATTCTGGTGGCACCGTCCTCGTCCGGGTCGATGACCTTGACAAAATCGTCATTGGGATGGATCAGCGACTGCTTCAGATCCCCGATGAGCTCGTTCATGTTCTGATAGCGCCGGTCCGGACTCTTCTCGCAGCATTTCAGTACGATCTGCTCCACGCTTCTCGGTACATCCGGCACGAATTCTCTGGGAGAGGGCATCGGCGACTGAATATGCTTGATGGCAATCGCCACCGTCGTTTCCCCGTTGAAGGGAACCCGCCCCGTCAGCATCTCGAACAGTGAAATGCCCAGCGAATAAATGTCGCTGCGCTCATCCGAATACCCGCCCCTTGCCTGCTCCGGCGAGGTATAATGCACCGAACCCATGACGTTGGAGGTAATCGTGTTGGAGGTGGCTGCCTTCGCAATGCCGAAATCCGTCACCTTCACCTTGCCATCTCTGGAGATCATGATGTTCTGGGGCTTGATGTCCCGATGAATTACATGATTGGCATGGGCCGCCTGCAGTCCGAGGGAAACCTGGATAGCAATGCTGATGGCTTCCTTCGCCGTCAGACGGGATTTTTTCTCTATATATTTCTTAAGGGTGATGCCATCGACATATTCCATGACGATGTAATACATTCCCTTTTCTTCTCCCACATCGTAGACATTGACGATATTGGGATGCATCAAACCGGCCGCAGCCTGCGCCTCCACGCGAAATTTCGACACAAAATTGGCATTGTCCGAAAATTCCTGCTTGAGGACCTTGATGGCAACCGTTCGATTCAGTTTGTGATCCTTGGCTCTATATACAACGGACATTCCGCCGGTGCCGGTTTTCTCCAGAACCTCGTAACGATCCGCAATCAGCATTCCGATCTTAATCATGCGGCATTCTCCTGTCAGGCAAAGGGATCCATCAGAATAACGGATATATTATCAAGACCTCCATTTAAATTGGCCGTTGTAATCAACGTCCTTGCCTTCGATTCCAACGTTTCATCTCTGCGGAGAATCTCCTGAATTTCCTCATCCTCCACCATATTCGTAAGACCGTCGGAGCACATAAGGACCAGATCTCCCTCTGTCAGCTGTGTGTTGAAAAAATCAACATCCACGCCCTCCTCTGCACCCACGGCACGTGTAATCACATTTTTGTCCGGGTGATTCCTTGCCTTTTTCGCGTCCAGACTGCCGGCAAGGATCATCTCCTCCACCAGCGAATGATCAATCGTGATCTGACGCAGTCCTTCGCAGCCGGACACATACAGCCTGCTGTCTCCCACGTTGGCCGTGCGGAGCATTCCGTCCGCCTCCACACAGGCCGCTACCACCGTCGTTCCGCAGCCGCGCAAATCATCCCGCATGCTGGCTGTCATATGCAGCGTATGATTCACCGCATGGATGGCTTCCTCCAGAATTTCATGGACATTGCCTTCCCGATTGGCCGCCGCCAGCCGCAGCGTTTCACGCACCGTAAAGCGCGACGCGTAGTCTCCTGCCTTATGTCCGCCCATTCCATCGGCCAGAAGATAGAGATTCGGAAGTCTGCCGACGCTTTCGTTCGTTGCGCTGACAAAATCCTGATTCATTTTTCTCCGCATACCGATGTCGGTAATGGAAAACGACTGCATGCTGTCTCACCCTTCCTGAATATGCCGGTGCCTCAGCTGTCCGCAGGCGCCGTCAATATCCCGTCCTAACACTCTCCTAATACTAACATTAATTCCCTTTTTTTCAAGTTTGCGGCCGAAGGCCTGCACGGCCGAAAGCTCCGGCTGCAGGTAATTCCGCTCCTTTACCGGGTTCACCGGAATGAGATTCACATGCGCATGCACCATACCGGCCAGCTCGGCCAGTCTCTCCGCATCCTCCCGGCTGTCATTTACGTCCCGGATCAGGCTGTACTCAAAGGTCACCCTTCGACCGGTTTCCCGGTAGTACGCCCCGCATGCGTCCATGCATTCCCGGATGGAATATTGCTGCGCAATCGGCATAATCTGCCGCCTTTTCTCATCATCGACAGCATGAAGGGAAAGCGCCAGCGTAATCGACAGGCCTTCCTTCGCCAGATCGTAAATGCGCGGTACGATCCCGCAGGTGCTCACGGTCACGTTTCGCATGGAAAGGTTCTGTCCGTTCTCGTCCGTCAGAATGTGCAGAAACTTCAGGAGATTCCCGTAATTGTCCAGCGGTTCTCCCGTCCCCATCACGACGACATGGGAGATTTTTTCTCCCGTAATCCGCCGTATGCTGTAGATTTCCTCCAGAATCTCCCCGGGCAGCAGATTTCTGCGGAGACCGTCCAGCGTAGAGGCACAGAACCTGCATCCCATGCGGCATCCGACCTGCGAGGACACGCAGACACTGTTGCCGAATTTGTACCGCATGAAAACGCTCTCCACGGTTTCACCGTCCGACAGCCGGAACAGGAATTTCTGCGTTCCGTCCAGCTCTGAAATCTGACGATCCGCCAGCTGCAGCCTTGTCATACCGTACCGTCTCGCCAGGTCTTCCTTCATTCCCGCCGGCAGATTCGTCATCGCCTCGTAATCCTCGGCCAGCTGCACGTGCATCCATCGATACACCTGCCCGGCCCGGAATTTCGGATATCCCGCCGCGGTCAGCTCGCCGGTCAGCTCCTCCAATGTGAGTGACTTTATGTCCTTCTTCGCTTTGTCCTGTTCCATATGCTTCCTGCCCCGGCTCCGTCACATAGGCTTCCGGAACCTTGCCATGAAAAAGCCGTCGGTTCCGTGCAGATCCGGAAAGAGCTGAACATGGTTGCCCTCAACCCCCGGAAAATGCTCCGGAAGATACGGCTCCAGACTCTCCGGAAGAAGTCCCAGCTGCCTTTCTATGAATTCTGCCATTTTTTCATTTTCCCGCCGATGGATGGTGCAGGTGGAATACAGGAGAATCCCTCCCGGTTTCACCACATCTGCGGCACTGGCTGCAATCTTTTTCTGCAAAGTCACAAGGGAGCGAAGCTTTTGTGCATTGACATTGTATTTGATGTCCCGCTTTCTCGTCATGATTCCAAGGCCGGAACAGGGCACATCGCACAGCACCAGGTCCGCCTGCTCCTTGAAATCCGCTCTCTTGTTGGAAGCGTCGTTCTCTTCGACCGTAACATTGTGCAGTTTCATTCTGCCCAGAGCAGAGCGGATCCTGTCCGTCTTCTCCCGGGTCAGATCGTAGGCGTGCACCTGCGCCTCGGGAAGGAGCATGGCCGCCAATACGGTCTTTCCGCCCGGCGCCGCGCAAAGGTCGTATACCTGCTGCCTCCCGGAAAGATCCCTTCTCCGGCCGGCAAGCCCGGCCGCCTCTGCCACCAGCTGACTGGATTCGTCCTGCACCGTCCATTTGCCCTCCGCAAATCCCGGCAGACCGGCAAGTCCGGGGATGTGTGTGAGAAGATAGCAATCCTCTGCCCACTTCCCGGGAGCAAGCTGCGCTCCGGTCTTCCGGATGGCCTCCAGCAGCTCCTCCTTCTCCGCCGCGGTCAGCTGCGGATGCAGCCGAATGCAGACCGGACGTACCTGCAGCATGGCGCGGCAGAGCGGATCCAGTCTCTCCATGCCCAGCTGTTCCTCCCAGAGCTCCAGGATCTCCATCGGCATCGAATAGCGAACGCTCAGCTGCTGCAGCTGCGGATTCGCATTTTCCCCGGATCCCGCAGAGGCACTTTGCGCATCCGTTCCCTTTTTCTTGCCGGCAATTACAATGGTGGCGCTGCTGGGCCTCGTTCGAACCGGCTTCTTTACGGGGAGCGCCGGCGGATACTCCCTGCCCTCTGCGAGGGCTGCCGCTTTTTCTCTGCAAACCGTGCGCAGAAGCCCGTTGACAAAGGAGGCCGATCCGGACAGGCTCTTTCTCTTGCAGATGCGCACCGCCTCATTGCAGGCGGCATAATCCGGCACGCTGTCCATATACAGAATCTGGTACAGGCTCATCCGAAGGAGACAGGTAACCTCCGGCTTTCGTTTGATGGACGGATCGGAGACATGCGCTGCGATCAGATGATCCAATTCAATGGATCTTTCCAGCGTCCCCTCCGCGAGGCGCTTAAGAAAGGACCGCTGTGTGAGCGGCAAGCTCTCATAGCGATCCTGTGTCCGTTTGATGAGCAAATTGGTGTAGGTGCCCCGGCGCTCATGCTCCACCAGAATCTGCCACACCAGCTCTCTTACATTAACTTTTGCATCGTCCTTCTTGGTTGCTTCCGTCATTTTCTGCATTCTTTCTCAAAAGTCAGTCGTCTCTCCTGCGGTTTCCCTTCGTCAGCAGCACCAGACGCAGCAGCTGAAGGATCGAGGAAGCGGCTGCGGCAACATACGTCATCGCGGCGGCCCGCAGCACAGCCCTTGCCTTTCCCGTCTCACTGTGTCCCAGAATCCCGAATTGCTCCAGCATGCGCAGGGCCCGGCGGGAGGCATTGAATTCCACCGGCAGTGTCACCAGCTGGAACAGAACACCCAGGGAAAACAAAATGACACCGATCGTCGCAAAGGTTTCGCTCAGCCCCAGCGCAAGGCTCAAAATGACAATCCAGATTCCCGCATTGGAGCCGAAATTGGCGACAGGCACCAGCGCTGTCCGCAGCTGCAGCGGCACATATCCGGTTTCATGCTGCATCACGTGTCCGCATTCATGTGCCGCTACGCCAAGGGCTGCCACAGAGCGTGAGCCGTAAACGGCATCCGAGAGGTTCACAACGCCGGCCGACGGGTCATAATGATCCGTCAGCTGACCGGATACATGCTGTACCTGCACATCGGATATTCCGTTTCGTTCCAGAATCGTTCTCGCAACCTCCGCACCGGTCATTCCGCAGGCCGCCCGTTCCGATGCGTATTTCTTATAAGCGATGCGCACGTGTGCACTGGCTGCCAGCGTCAGCAATGCGCCGACTGCCACAAGGACCATGGTAGGATCGTAATATCCATAACCGTAATACATACTCTTCCCCTGCTCCTTTCCGTCGTCTCAGACCTTGTGCGGGACGCCTGTACCGGCAGCTCCCGGTCCGACCGTCTCCAGCAGGTCTCCTGCCTGCATCCGAACACCGCGCAGGAACTCTGTCACCGGCATGCGTTTCTTTCCTTCCAGCTGCAATTCCTTTACGGACAGAAGCCCGTCTCCTGTCTGAATGGCCAGCAAATCCTTCGAAGCGATCATGACCGTCCCCGGCTCTGCATCCGCAAAGGCCCGGCGCTCTGCCATCCCGCAGCCCAATGCCGCGTATTCTTCCTCTGTCACCGGCGCGGCCATCCATATTTTCAGGAGCCTGCCCTTCCAGCCGGTATAGGCGCTGGGCCAGGGATTCATCCCGCGCACCTGATTTCCGATGACGGCCGCACTCCTTTTCCAGTCAATGCGCCCCATCTCCTTGCGCAGCATCCCGGCATAGGTGGCTTCCTCCTCCTTCTGCGGAATCGGTGTGACGTTTCCCTTTTCCATCTCCTCCAATGCCCGCAAAAGAAGCCTTCCGCCGCTCTGCGACAGCTTCTCATAAAGCGTTCCTGCCGTTTCCTCCGGATCCAGGACGACCTTCTCCTGCATCAGGATGTCGCCGGTGTCCAGACCCTCGTTCATCTGCATGATGGTATTCCCTGCTTCCTTCTCGCCGTTGATAACCGCCCATTGAATCGGTGCGGCGCCGCGGTATTTCGGCAGCAGCGATCCATGGATGTTGATGCACCCCAGCCGCGGCAGCTCCAGCATTTCTTTCGGAAGAATCTGTCCGAAGGCTGCAACCACGATCACATCCGCATTCTCCTGTGCAATTCTCTCCACAGCCTCTCTCTGCCGAATCTTCTCCGGCTGGAACACGGGAATTCCGTATTCCAGTGCGCAGCGCTTCACGGCAGAGGCAACCGGACGCGAGCTCCTGCCCTGCGGCCGGTCCGGCTGCGTCACCACCAGACAAACACTGTGCGGATCCGATTCCGCCAATGCCCGCAGAGCGGGCACCGCAAAATCCGGGGTCCCCATGAAAATCACCTTCATACGGTTATTCCTCGTCGTTTTCCATCAATTCATCGTTGTCCACAAGGCCGCCCTCAACCAAATCCACATAGAGCCTGCCATCGAGATGATCGAACTCATGGCACATCGCTCTGGCCATCAATTCCGTTCCTTCCATTTCAAACGGACGAAGCTCCCGATCCAATGCAGCCGTCTTCACATAATTCGGTCTCGTCACCACGCCGGACTTTCCGGGTACGGAAAGACAGCCTTCATACCCTGTCTGCTCTCCGCAGGATTCAATGATTCTCGGATTGATGAACACCAGCGGCTCATTCTGCTCCGGACTGATGTCAATAACCACGATGCGCTTGAGAATTCCGACCTGCGGTGCTGCAAGGCCGACACCGTTGGCCGCATACATGGTTTCCAGCATGTTGTCGATGAGCTCCTGCAGGCGCGGCGTCATTTCCCGGACCTCCTTCGCCTTTTTGCTCAGAATCGGATCTCCTATTTCTCGAATATTCAGCAATGCCATTCCATTCCCTCTGTTCTCTTCGTCTGTTTCTTTCCCTACGGCTGTCGATGAAACGTACCGCGCCCTTCATGCGGCAGGTTCAGAACACATTCATCGGGTCAAAATCAAACTGGAAAACAGTGTCCATGTCCTTGCTCTCTCCGGCTCTGTGCACCGCAGCCTCGATATTATCTTTACAAAAGGTCAGTTTATCATAATCCGGGCTTTTTACATAGAGAACCTGCCGGAACTCATCCCGCAGCTTTTCTACGGAAGCCGCCGTCGGCCCGATGATGAGGAGCTCATTCTCCGCCGTCGTCCCGGCCTCCTCCCCTTTTCCTTTCGCCGGATGTCTGCGGCGCTCCTTCTCCCAGAGCTTCTCCAGAAGTGTTCTGGTGCTCCTTGCGAACAGCGCTGCATGCTCCTCCGAGGCGGAAACAATCTGGATTGCCAGAAGATGCTCCGCCGGCGGGTAGCGCAGCATTCGCCGGTAGGACAGCTCCTCCCGGTAGAATCCCTCATAATCCTGCTCCGCCGCATAGCGGATGCTGTAATTTTCCGGGTCGTAGGTCTGCATCACCACATTTCCGGGCCTGGTACCCCGCCCTGCCCGCCCCGCAGCCTGCGTCAGCAGCTGAAAGGTTCGTTCTGCCGCGCGGTAGTCTCCCATGTGAAGCGACAAATCCGCCAGAAGAATGCCGACCAGAGTCACCTTCGGAAAATCATGCCCCTTCACGATCATCTGCGTGCCGATCAGAATATCCGCCTCCTCATTGGCAAAGGCAGACAGAATCTTTTCATATCCGTCCTTGCTCTTGGTGGTGTCTGCGTCCATCCGAAGAATTCTGGCCTCCGGATATTCCCTGTGCAGCAGCTGCTCCACCTGCTCGGTGCCCGCGTGAAATCCGCTGATATACGGTGAGCCGCACACCGGGCACCGCTCCGGCAGCTCCTCCTCGTAGCCGCAATAGTGGCACAGCAGCCGCCTGTTCCCATGAAGAGAGAGGGATACGCTGCAATGCGGACAGACCGGAACATACCCGCAGCTCCTGCAGGATACAAAGCCCGAGAAGCCCCGCCGGTTCAAAAACAGCATGGTCTGCTCCTTTTTCGCCAGCCGGTCCGAAAGCAGCTCTGCCAGACGTCCGGACAAAACGGAGCGGTTTCCGTCCAGCAGCTCCTTCCGCATATCCGCGATTTCCACCGTCGGAAGTGAGCCGCCCGTCAGACGCTTTGTCAGACGATACAATCGATATTGCCCGGTCTGTGCCCTGTAATAGGCATCCAGGGAGGGCGTTGCGGAGCCAAGGACAACGACGCCTCCATGCATTTGTGCGATATGCTCCGCAACGTCTCTGGCGTGGTATTTCGGCATCGCTTCGTTTTTGTAGCTGCCTTCGTGCTCCTCATCCAGGATGATCACGCCGATTCTCGGGAACGGTGTGAACAGTGCCGACCGCGGCCCGATGATCACATCGATTTCTCCCCGCCTCGCCCGTTCGAACTGATCGCTCTTTTCGCCCTCCGAGAGCGTGGAATTCATCACGGAAACGCGGTCGCCGAAGTGCCGGTAGAATCGCAGCAGCGTCTGATAGGTCAGGGAAATCTCCGGAATCAGCATGATCGCCTGGTATCCGTCTGCGACAATCCTCTCAATGATGGAGATATAAACCTCTGTCTTCCCGCTTCCTGTAATGCCGTGCACCAGGCTGACACAGGGAACCTCTCCCCTTGTCGCCTCTTCCTTTGGCACCTCTCTCCGGCGCCGCAGGCAGAAATCCCGGTAAACGCCGTCCGACACGTCCTGCTGCTCCTTGCTCAGCTGCAGCCTCACCGGCTCCGACCTCTCCATCTCCACCGGATTGCGCAGGGAGGATACGGTTTCAACTCCGACAATTCCCTTCTTTTGCAAGGCATTGATGACGGCAGCTGTGATATGGAGCTTCTGGCGGATGAGACGGTAGGGCTGGCAGGGGACCTGCAGCAGCTCCCGCAGCAGGCGTTCTCTTGCCACCTGATGCTTCATCGCGCATTGATGTCGCAGCCTCTCCGCATCCTCCGGCGTTGCCAGCAGACGCACGAGCTTTTGCTCCACGGGCTTTGCCTGACTGCGGCTGGTCAGCACCGTCTTCAGCGCCGCCGCCAGTGTCGAGCCGTATCTTTCCTTTATCCACAGCGCCAGCTCCACTGCCTTCGCACCGGTCTCCTCCGAGCCCGCCATGGCAATCGCCTGTATTTCCTTGATTCTCCCGTCCGGGTAGTCGACGACATCCGTAAAATCAATGATGTATCCCTTGCGCAGAGTATTTCCCTTCCCGAACGGGACCACAACAAGACTCCCGAGGCGCAGGGCACTCTCCAGCGCTTCGGGAATCCTGTAGGTAAAGGGCCGGTCCAGCCGGTCATGTGCAATATCAATAATTACCTGTGCGTAGCGATGCATGTACTCTCCATTGCCGGCGTCATTCCTCCCTCTCTGCCGCAGCCTCTCCGCGCTCACGGTCCTCCTTCAGAATCTCGGCAATCAGGACCCGCTCGTCCATGGGATATTTGACTCCCTTGATCTCCTGATAATCCTCATGCCCCTTTCCGGCCAGGACCACAATATCCCCCGGTTCACCGCCGTGGATGGCGTAGGCGATGGCCTCCTTCCGGTCCGGTATCGTAACGTAGGCGCCATCGGTTTTGGAAATTCCTGTCACGATGTCACGGATGATATCCATCGGATCCTCATCCCTTGGATTATCCGATGTAATGATGGTCAGATCCGACTCCCGTCCGGACACCTCTCCCATCTCAAACCGGCGGCTCCTCGAACGGTTTCCTCCGCAGCCGAACAGCGTGACCAGTCGGTGCGGATGATATTCCCGCAGCGTCGTAAGAAGACTCTCCAGCGCCACGGCATTGTGCGCATAATCGATCATCAGCGTAAAACGGTCGCTGACCTTCACCAGTTCAATGCGCCCCTTTGCCTTTGCACCGGCCAATGCAAAGACAACATCCTCGGCAGCCACACCGAACTCATGACAGATGCAGATCGCCGACAATGCGTTGTACACGCTGAACCGTCCGGGGGTCGGAACCTCGCAGGTGAAATTCATCAAACCCTTTGCATCAAAGCAAATTCCCAGCTCTCCGGGCTTTTGAATCAGCTGCAGATTATTCGCATACAGATCGTCTGTGCTGCGCATGCCGTACCGCAGAACGCGGCAGCTGCTGCCTTCAAGAATCGCATCCGTATACGGATCGTCCCCGTTGACAATTCCCACCCTGCACTGGCGGAACAGAAGACTCTTGCAATGCAGATACTCTTCAAAGCTCTCGTGCTCGTTGGGGCCGATATGGTCTTCGGAAAGATTGGTGAAAACACCGATGTCGTACAGGATTCCTGCTGTTCTGTCCAGCTTCAATGCCTGGGAGGACACCTCCATCACCACAGCCTGCACGCCCGCATCCGCCATTTCGCGGAGCGTCTTCTGCAAGGCCAGCGATTCCGGGGTGGTATTCGCCGCCGGACGATGTACATCATGCCAGGTGGATTCGATGGTCCCGATGAGGCCGACGTCCATGCCCGCTTTTTCCAGAATCGACCGCACAAGATACGTGGTGGTGGTCTTTCCCTTGGTCCCGGTGACACCGATCATTTTCATTCTGCGGGCCGGATGACCGTAAAAGGCCGCGGACACCAGCGCCATGGCATAGCGCGTCGACGCCACGCGCACATAAACCGGGCCATCCGCCGCAGAACCGCTCTTCACTCCGGCATCCTGCTCCGGACCGTTGCTCCACTCCATATGCTCCACCAGAATTGCCGCCGTTTTCTTCTGTGCGACCTCCGGTATATAATCATGCCCGTCCGATCTGGCTCCTTTGATGGCAAAAAAGAGGCTTCCCTCTCCCGCTTTTCTGGAGTCATTGGTCACATCCGTGATCTCCCGACGCAGAAGCTCCGCCCCTTCCCCGGACTCTGCAGGAATGTGTCTCCCCTTCTCGTCCAGCAATTCATATTCCAGATCTGTTAAAAGCTCTCCCAGCAACATACATCCTCCTATTGCCTGATATGGCAGCCGCCCTCGCGGTACCGTTCTAATTTACCACAGCTTCGGCAGAACCAAGCATACTTTTTCATGATGGCCCGTGTTTAGAAACGCTTAATACTTTTTATACTTTTCTAATCGGCTGTACATATTTTCAACACATTTGGACGGTATAGTACTAACCAAGGTAGTTACTTACTCACTATCTCCCCCCTCATAAGAACAAGAGAAAGGGCAGCTGCTTTTTGGCAGCTGCCCTTTCTCTTGCTTTCATCCTGTTTTTCTCGTCCTATGCAAAAGTCTGCAGCGGATGCAGATATTGCACCGCTGCAGACTTTGTCGTCCCTCCCTGTCGGTCCGTTTCCTCTTACCATTCCACCACCGCCAGTGCGGTTCCCTCGGAAACCGTCACGCTGGCCTTCTGTCCTGCCACAATTTCATTGGAGCACCCGATCGGAAACGAATTCGTAAGCGTACCGTTTTCCAGTTCGTATTTCATTCCCTTCAGCGTCACACCCTTTACCGCAGGATCCACGGCAAAGATAGAAAACGTGCCCCGGAAATCCTGATGGAATTCTCTCGTCTCGCTGCGCACCAGAAACAGCATGTGCCGGGCATCCATGATATAGCCTTGCCCGCCCTGCTCCTTGATGAAATTCAACACCTGCAGGTTTGCGATCGTATGTGAAATCCTGTCCCCGCCGAGGGCACCGTAAATATCAAACCGCCGATACCCCTTCCGCAGTCCGATGCGCACGGCTGCCAGCGTATCGGTGTCATCCTTTTCAACGGGCAGCGTCACAATCCGCTCCGGCGTCTCTTTGCGGATTTCCTCCAATGCCTCCCGCGACTGTGGCTGCAGGGAGTCGAAATCTCCGATACACAGATCCGGCAGAATTCCCATCTGCAGCAGATAGGTGAAGCCATCGTCCACGGCGATCAGGCAATCCTCTTCTCCTTTGTTGATTTCCACCGGCGTAAAATCACCGGCGCATACCAGGATGCATCTCTTTTCCAAGTTTTCTCTCCCGCCGCGGCCTGCCGCCGGGCTCCCGCACAGACACCGGCCGCGGGACTTTTCCGCACTAGCTCATCCCCGCCTTTTCGGCCTTGTGTCAAAGCCGTTCTCCGCATCCAGGAATTCCTGCACCAGATAGCGCGGCCGCTGTTTGGTTTCCATATAAATCTTGCCGATGTATTCTCCGATGATGCCCAGAGAGAGCAGAATCAGTCCGCCGATTGCCCAAACCGAAACATTCAGAAAGGTCCAGCCTGCCACCGTTGCTCCCATGGCATGCCGCACAAGAGAATAGAGCAGAATCACCAGACTGAACAGGAAAATGAACACGCCCATGGCGGTGATCATCCGAATCGGTTCAATCGACAACGATGTGATCCCGTCCATCGCAAAGGACAGCATCTTTTTCAGCGGATATTTGCTCTCGCCGGCAAACCGCTCCGCGCGCTCATAATATACAATGTCGCTGGGATAGCCGACGAGCGGCACCATCCCGCGAAGAAACAGATTCACTTCCCTGTACCCGGCAAGTCCATCCAGTGCCCGCCTGCTCATCAAACGATAGTCCGCATGGTTGTAGACCACCTTGGCACCAAAGCGATCCATCAATTTATAAAAGCCTTCCGCTGTCGTTCGCTTAAACCAGGTATCGGTCTTTCTCGCACTGCGGACACCGTATACCACATCCATGCCTTCATAATATTTATCCAGCATGGCATCGCAGGCCTCAATATCGTCCTGCAGGTCCGCGTCCATGGAAATTACCATGTCTGCATGCTCGCGCACGGTCATCAGCCCCGCAAGGAGGGCATTTTGATGTCCGCGGTTGCGCGATAAATTGATGCCGGAGAACAAAGGATCCGCAGCATGAAGCTGCTCGATGATCTGCCAGGTCCGATCTTTGGATCCGTCATTGACATAGCAGACTCTGCTCTTCGTGCTGATCCTTCCTGCCGCCATGAGGCTGTTCATCTTCTCCTTCAGCCGTCTGGACGTTTCCGGCAGCACCTCTTCCTCGTTGTAGCAGGGTATCACATAGTACAGGATGTCAGGCATGTTCCGAATGATCCTCCAGGAAAATTTTTCTGCTGATGAAATTATAAACCATGACTACGCCGGTGGCGAAGCACTTGAACAAGGTCTCCGCCAGTCCTGTCCCCATGCGATCGTGGAGCCAGACCCAGCTCTCATACACAACATCCATGCCAAGGTAGAGCACGATCTCGTTGATGATCAGGCCGATGACGCTCAACACGAAAAAGATCATGAACTCCTTCTGTTTGGACATGTCATCCCGCCGCTTGAACACATATTTGAAGCTCAGAATGTAATTCGTCACCATGGAGATGATAAAACTGATGAATTGGGAAATCAGATAATACCAGCTGCATTGTCCGTCAAAGCCGGTGATGCGGAAAATATAGTTCAGGACGGTATAGATGCCAAAATCAATAAAAAAACAGATGACACCCACAATACCGAACTTGGCAATCTGTTCCAGCAGTTTCTTCATGCTCCTTACTCCTTCTGTGTTTTCCCTCGCCGGGAGGAAATCGGTTCTTTCTCAGTCCACGTCCTTCAGGACCTGACGATTCTTATATACGTAATCCACCAGTGAAATCACCGTCAATGCCGTGGCAATCCACATGACCAGCGCTGTCAGCGGCGCAAGGACCTCCAGATTCGCAATCATGAGAATCACCATGATCATCTGAAACACGGTCTTGAATTTGCCCCAGTAGCTGGCCGCAATGACATTGCCCTGCTCCGCCGCAATAAGACGAAAGCCCGAAATGACGAACTCTCTTGCCACAATGATGCACACCACCCAGGACGGAATCCGTCCCAGCGAAATGAGACAGATCATTCCGGAGCACACCAGCAGCTTATCCGCCAGAGGGTCCATGAACTTTCCGAAATTGGTGATCAGGTTATATTTGCGTGCGATCTTGCCATCGGCGAGGTCTGTCAGACTGGCCAGAACGAAAATGGCAAGTGCCACCCAGTCGCTGGCTTCTCCGAACGGCCTTGCCAGCAGCACCAGTACGAAAAAAGGTACCATGATCACACGCAGCAGCGTCAGCTTATTCGGTAAATTCATCTGCAAGTCCTCCCAGCAAATCATAATCCCGCGATCCGGTGATTCTCGCCCGCACCAGCGTGCCGCTCATCAGATCCCTCGCCGTTTCCAGATAAATGCAGCTGTCCACATCCGGCGCATCCATCATGGTACGTCCGACATAGACATAGCCGTTCTCGGTCATTTCATCTGCCAGCCGTCCTTCGATGAGGACATCCGTTTCCTTCCCCACCTGCTCTCTTTGCCGGCGGAAGGCAATCTCCTGCTGGGCCAGCATCAGCTCCTTCCTGCGCCGTTTCTTGGTGGAAGGATGTACCTGCCCGTCAAAGCCGGCCGCCGGCGTTCCCTCCTCCCGGGAATAAGCGTAGACCCCCAGCCGATCAAATTCCATATCCCGCACGAACTGCAGAAGGCTCTTATGATCCTCCTCCGTTTCACCGGGGAATCCCGTGATCAGCGTTGTGCGAAGGCAAATGCCGGGAACGCGCTCGCGGAGCCGCTGTACCATGGCCTCCAGCTCCCGCCGGTTGGTCCGCCGTCCCATCCTGCGCAGGATATTGTCCGAGGCATGCTGAATCGGCATATCGAGATAAGGGATGACCTTATTCTCCTCTGCCAGCACACGGATCAGCTCATCCGTAATCTCCTCCGGGTAGCAATACAGCACCCGAATCCAGCGAATTCCCTGCACCAGACATAATCTTCGCAGCAGCTCCGGCAGACATTTCCGGCCGTACAGATCTGTGCCGTAAAGGGTTGTCTCCTGTGCCACCAGAATCAGTTCCTTTGCCCCTTGTCCTGCCAGATCCTTGGCATCCTCCAGAATCTGCTCCATGGGAACGCTGCGATAATGGCCCCGGATGGATGGAATGGCACAATACGTGCAATTCTTGTTGCATCCCTCGGCAATCTTCAGATAGCCGACAAAGCTCCCGAGCGTCATCACCTGTCTGGCTGCGGACGGCGGCAGATCCGGATGCTCCACCAACGCCTTTTCCGGCCTCTGTCCCTTTTCCAATGACATCAGCACCCGGCCGATCGAATCCTCTGCCGTCGTCCCGATTACGGCATCCACCTCCGGAATCAGCTTGAGGATCTCGTCCTGATAGCGCTGTGCAAGACAGCCGGTAACAATCAGATATTTAAGATTTGCGGTATTCTTGAGCTGCGCTACGGAGAGAATCTCATCGATGCTCTCCTGTTTGGCTGAGTCGATGAAGGCGCAGGTGTTCACCACGGCAGCCTCCGCCTCATTCTCATCCGCCGTGAACGAACAAAAGCCGCCATCCTCCAGAATGCCGGCCATTTTGCGTGTATCAACGGTATTTTTATCGCAGCCAAGAGAAACAAAGAGTGTCTTCACATTATGCTCTCTTTTCTCTGCAGGTTGTTCCCTACGCTTCAATCCTCTGCAGCAACGACATCGTCTGCCGCATCCTGATCATCCAAAGCTTCCTCATCTCCGGCATTTTCCGCAGCCTCGGTGGCAGCCAGCAGCTCCTCCGTCAATCCATACTCCAGCGCTCTTGCGACGCTCCGATCCTTTTCCTCGTATCTCCGGATCTCTTCGGCATCCTGTGGCAGAATTTTAAGCTCTCCCTCTTCCATCTCTTCCACCGCAATAGAGAGCGGCTTCTTGCCCTCCGCATCGGCAATCATGGGTTCGTCTCCGTCGATGATCTGACGGGCTCTCTTCGCCGTCGCCATGACAATGGAATAGCGGCTGTTGATCACAGGGGTTTCGCTTTCCTCCGTGCCTTCGTTTACAACATTCATAAGATCTACATAAGAAGGATGAATCATTGGTATTCCGTTTCCTTTCTGATTCTGCTCTGCGCATGCGTACTAACACAGCAGTATAACATTGATTTTCGTGCTTGAGCACCCCTATCTTTTTCTTCCCGATCGGTCATGCCTTCAGCTGGCGCGTCAGCTCCTCCATGAGGGCTTTCTGACGAAACGTCGCATTTTTCGCCTCCTGAATGGTACGGTGCACCAGCTCCACCGCATCCTCCAGCCGATCATTCACGATAAGATATTCGTAAAGCGGCATCGCCTTCGCTTCTTCCTGCGCCCGCTCCATGCGTTCACGAATGACCTCCTCGGTTTCCGTTCCGCGCCCGACAAGACGGCGGCGCAGCTCTTCCGCCGACGGCGGAACAATGAACAGGAGAATTGCCTCCGGCATTTTCTCCTTGACCTGCATCGCTCCCTGCACCTCTATTTCCAGCAGAACGTCCCTTCCTTCCGCAATGGCCTTCTCCACGTATTCCCGCGGTGTTCCATAGCAATGATCCACATAGCCGGCATGCTCCAGAAGGCCATCCCCGGCTACCAGCGCATCAAATGCATCCTGCGTCAGGAAATAGTAATCCACACCGTCCTTTTCGCCCGGCCGCGGCTTCCTCGTTGTTACAGAAACCGACAATGCATATTCCGGATGGCTCCTTAAGAGCTCCCGCATGATTGTTCCCTTTCCCGCTCCGGAAAATCCGGAAATAACGGTAAGACTTCCTCTTCGCGCCATCTTGATGTCTCCTTTTTGTCTCCGCACAGCCTCGATGTTGGACGTTCGTCCAATGAATGCCTACGNAAGATGCTCCGTTCAGGCAAGCCTGCGGAGCATCTTCCGTAGGCATTCGCTGTTCTCGCTGTTATTCCACGTTTTGGATTTGTTCGCGGATTTTCTCGATTTCTGTCTTTATCTGAATTGCGATGTCGGCGGATTGTACGTTGCTGGTTTTGGAGAGAATGGTGTTGGCTTCCCGGTTCATTTCCTGCACCAGGAAATCCAGCTTGCGTCCCACGCTCTCGTTCTGCTTGCACAGCTCGAGCCTTACCGCGCGGATATGACTTTCCAGCCGCACAATTTCCTCATCCACGCAGACGTGATCCGCATAAAAGGCCGCTTCCTGCAGAATCCGGTTCTCATCCACCGGGACCTCCTTCAGAACCTCCTGCATGCGCGCATACAGTCCCTTTCGGTATTGCTCCAGAATCAGCGGCGCATTGGCACGTATCTCGTTCACGCCTTCCTCTACGTTCTTCAGCTTTTTCAGAAGATCGTCCGTGATGAAATCGCCCTCCTGCACTCTTGCGGCCACGAATTGCTGCACCGCCAGCCGCACACAGCAAAGGAGCGGCTCTGCGAGCTCTTCGCTTTCCGCGGTCTCCTCCGCCAAAGACAATACCTCCGGATACTGCGCAAGCCCTTCCGCCGTCAGCTCTACCGGGAGATCAAATTCTTCTGCCATCCGGACGATGCAATTCACATATTCCCCCGCCAGCACCTCATCGTAACGGACCTTGACACCGGTTCCTTTGAGGTTCTCCAGGGTAATGCACAAATCCACCTTTCCGCGGAGAACATGCTTTTTCACTTCCTTGCGGATCTCTGCTTCAAAGGGATTCAGACACTTCGGCAGCCGTATGTTCAGATCCAGATAACGATTATTGACAGACTTTAATTCTGCCGTGAACCTGCGCTGCTCTGTGGATACCTCCGCCCGTCCGTATCCGGTCATGCTCCTTGCCATGGAAACCTCCCTGCATTTGTCGTCCGCCGCCTGCGGACCCGGCCCATCTGCCGCGCGCAAGGTGCGGGATGCCCGCCATCCCGCTCTCGCCGCAAAGGCAAAGGCCCTTCGTTACATCTCCTGCAGCCCCGCTATGTCCGCGTCTGCCATGATGGAATAATTCGTGTGGTAAATCACGTAGCCCGGACGTGCTCCTGCCGGCTTCTTCAGATTTCTTCGCTCCAGATAGTCGACTTCCACTCTGCCGGCCTCTCTTCCCTTGGAGTAATAGGCCGCCAGCCGCGCCGCCTCCTCAAAGGCACGGTCCGGAACCTTTTCAAAAGGGGTGCCGTCTGTCTTGAGGATTACATGCGATCCCGGCATATCATTGGCATGGAACCACACATCCCCGGCCTTTGCCGTGTGAAAGGACAGTTCGTCATTCTGCAGGTTGTTCTTTCCCACATAGATGTCGTACCCGTCAGTGGAACGATAGTGAAGCGGCTGCGACTGCGGCAATTTTGTCCTTGTCTTTCCGCCTCGACCTTTTTTCTCTTCCTTGCCGGCATGATGCCGCACAAAGCCGGAGGTTTCCATCTCCATGCGGATCTGGGCCAGATCCCCTTCCGTTCTGGAGAGATTCAATGCCTCCCGGATATTCTCCAGCTGATCAATCTCGGCCTTTACATCCTGCATCAGGCTCTCCAAGGCCTCTCTGGTCCGCTTCAGCTTGGTATACCGCTCATAATACCGCTTGGCATTTTCCAGCGGTGTCTTCGTGCTGTCCAACGGAACCACGATCGTATCCCCGGTATAATAATTCTCCAGCTCTGCACTGGATGCCCCTTCCGGAATGCTGTAGCCGTAGGTCGTCAGCAGGTCGCCGTAAACCTTGTATTTGTCGCGCTTCTGCGTGTCCTTGAGCTGTCGCAGCTGAAGATCGTATTTGTGCAGATCCCTCTCCAGAACGGTCTGCACGATCCTGCGAAGATCCGCGGACTTCTGCCGGATGCGGGTCAGCGCATTCTTTTCCCGGTAATAGCTTTCGATCAGCTCGGAAATGGAATCAAAATGCTTTTCGGGCAGATCACGATACATCGTAAGCGGAACTGCCGAGAACTCCACCGGTTCACCGCCGCTGAGAAGATCCGCCGCGCCGACATGGTAATAAACCGTCGGCTGAAAATCGCCCTGCTCCGCCTGCTGCAGCACGCCGCGGAATGCACTCCACAGCCGTTTCCCTTCCTCCGCCGTCAGCTCCGATACACAGCGGTCCTGCGACAGCCTTGCCCGAAAGACGATTTCCTCCGACATCACCGCGGAGAAACCGTTGTAATGCATTGCCGGAAAACGGGAGGCCGGCACGTTCTCCGCATGCAGAGCTTCGAGGAAATGCTCCTCGGTTTCCGCAAAGGGATTGATCTTCCCCTGCGTTTCCGGGACAAAATAAGGACGCCCCGGCAATACCTCCCGCACAGAGCTGACCATCTGTGAGATCCGTTTGATGGAATCCAGGACCGTTTCCTCTGCCGCCTTTGCATCCAGCAGAATGATGTTGCTGTGCTTGCCCATGAGCTCAATGACCAGCACATGCCGGCACAAATCCCCCATCTCGTTCAGATGTTCAATTTCAAATCGCAGAATCCTCTCCAGCCCCGGCTGCGTGACCGATGTGATTCTGCCGTTCAGCAGATATTTGCGAAGGAGCATGCAGAAGGCCGGTGCCGTATCCGGTGCCGTCTTGTTCTCCTGTGTGAGGTATACCAGAGGGAGCGTCGCATCTGCGCACAGAAGGAGTCTTACCTGTCCCCCGCCCTTTGATACCTCCGGACGCAGCGTCAGCAGCAGTTCATCCGGTTCGGGCTGTGCAATGCGATAGACTCTGGCTCCCTCCAGTCTCTGAGACAGTTCCTTCTGCAGTGCTCTCGTTGTAAAACCATCAAATGCCATTGTCCAACCTACTCTCCGGCCTGCTCGTCTCCCGAATCTCTCTTCGCCGCACCGGCTGCCTCTTCCTTCCGAAGGCAGTGCAGCTTCTCAAGAATCCGGATCATCTGCTGCCCCCGCGGCAGTCCCTGCAGCATCTGTCTTGTCACGGTCCCTGTGATGACCAGGAGGAAGGCATAAACCATCACCGCCGTTAAAAGTGCCAGCAGCATCGCCGCCATGTTTCTCAGATAATACCCCTTCGGCAATGCCTCCATGACCGCCAGTGCCTTGTCGGCCAGATCATATACAAGTCTTGCCATACCTCCCATGACGACAGCACATAACAGAGGACGCAGATAATCGCTCCATATATTCTGCCGTAATTTCAGATACTTCCGCAAATAGAATTGATTGACAACGAAAATCATCACGGAATACAGAATGCTGGCGATGGCCAGAGCGTCCACATCCAGGCCGACGTTTACCAGGAGCACCACCAGCACCACCGTCTGCACAACCAATGCAACACCGGCAGAAATCAGGGGCTGGTTCATCTTTCCGATGGATTGCAATGCAGCATTCGTGATCGTGGAAACGGAATAGAACACGACCGTCACGCCGACCAGTGCCAGCATGCGCGATGCCAGATCCAGCGAGGACATCTGCGGGAACATCAGCATCGTAATGGGCCCGGACAGAACCATCAGTCCGACGGCCGACGGAATGGCGATCAATGCCGTGGCCCGAATGGCATTCCTCACACGCTCCCGCGTCTGTTCCAGATCGTTTTGCACATAGGCCGCCGAAATGCCCGGAATAATGGCGGAGCTCACCGCTGTCGCAATTGAGATGGGAATGTTGGAAATCACCACCGCCTTGTTGGAGAAAATCCCATACAGCGTGGTGGCTGTCGTAGCACTGACCGACCGCAGATAAATCATGATCCGCATATAGATGGTCTGATTCAATGCCGTCGTCAGATTCATGACGACGCCGCTGAGCATAAAGGGTGTGATAACCAGCAGCGTTTCCTTGAAAAACCGGCGGTACCTTCCGGTGCTGCCCGTAGAATCCGCACGTATCACCGCCTGTGCCGATTTCTGGTCCCGCTTGAAGCAATACAGCATGAAGACAAGAGCAGCCAGGACCCCCGCGCCGGTTCCGAGCGCCGACCCCATGGCCCCGAGCTGCGCCTGCCTTGTAGGATCATCCCCGGCGAGCGTTCGCATGAGAATCCACGCCGCCGCGATGCTGACGGTCGCATTGGCCAGCTGCTCCAGAATCTGTGAGATGCTGGTGGGCAGCATGCTGCCCCTCGCCTGAAAATATCCCCGGAAGGAACCGAGGATACCGAACAGGAATACCGTGGGTGCAAATACGCGAAGGACACCTACGGCTACGTCCGGAACCAGAATGCCGGCGCCGAAATACAGCAGACCGCTCCCGACAAGGCCGACCAGCACACCGTATAAGAGCGCACACCGGAAGACTCTGGAGGCGTTCCGGTATTCTCCCAGTGCAATCTTCTGCGCCATCAGCTTGGAGATGGCCGAAGGCATGCTGTAAGAGGATACCATCAGAATGATCGTGTAAATGTTGTAAGCGGTCCCGTAGTAACCGTTGCCTTCGTCGCCGATGATGGCCGTCAGCGGTGCCCGATAGAGAAGTCCGATCACACGGACCAGCATGCTGGCGGCCGCAAGAATCCCGGCCTGAACTACGACATCGTTGCTCTTGTTTCTTCCTGCCATGTTGCCCTTATCCGATCAGCCAGTCGTACATCTCCTGGTACTGACCTGCCGAAACCTTCCAGGAGAAGTCCGCAGCCATGGCACGGTCTACCATCTGGTTCCAGTTCCGTTTCTTATCATAGTAAATCTTCTCTGCATAACGAACCGCATGCATCATTTCATGTGCATTGTAATTCGTAAAGGTAAAGCCCGTCCCCGTCTGTGCAAACTCGTTGTACGGCTCCACCGTGTCCTTTAGGCCGCCGGTCTCGCGCACGATCGGAAGTGTTCCGTAGCGCAGCGCCATCAGCTGGCTGAGACCGCAGGGCTCGAACAGCGAAGGCATCAGGAAGGCATCGCCGGCCGCATAAATCTTGTGCGAAAGATCCTCGGAATAGAAAATATTCGCCGAGAGCTTGCCCGGATATTTCTCGGCAAAATAACGGAACATATTCTCGTACCGTTCCTCGCCGGTCCCCAGAACGACAATCTGCAGCGCATCCTGTGACAGCATCTCCTCCATCACATAGGCAATCAGATCAAAGCCCTTCTGATCCGTCAGTCTGGACACCACGCCGATCATGAAGCACTTGTCGTCCTCCGGCAGTCCGAGCTCTCTCTGCAATGCCGTCTTGTTCTGCTTCTTCACCTTGCGCCAGTTGGACGCATCGTACGGATGCGAAATTCTCCCGTCCGTACCGGGATTGAAAACCTCGTAGTCAATGCCGTTGAGAATGCCCCGCAGATCATGGGCTCTGGCATTCAGAATGCCGTCCAGTCCCTCCCCGTAGTACTGGCTCTTGATTTCCTCCGCATACGTGGGCGAAACGGTTGTAATGGCATCCGCATACACGATGCCCCCCTTGAGCAGATTGGCATCCTTATATGCTTCCAGCTTATCCGGCGTGAAATAATAGCCGGACAAACCGGTGATATTCTCCACATCCTGCACGCCCCACTTGCCCTGGAACCGCAGATTGTGAATGGTCATCACGGTCTTCACGTTGTGGTAAAACTCATTCTCCTGAAACCGCTCCTTGAGATAGACAGGGATCAGTCCGGTCTGCCAGTCGTGACAGTGGATCAGGTCCGGGCGAAAGCCGATGGTCGGAAGTGCCGACAGCACGGCCTTTGAGAAGAAGGCATAGCGCTTGATCTCAAACAACGCATCATCCGTATATACGGTGTCGGTATTGAACAGCTCTTCATTGTCAACGAAATAATAGATGACACCATCTGCCTGTGCCCTCAAAATTCCCACGTACAGGCTTCTCCAGTCGAAATCCATGTAAAAGCTGGTGACAAATTCCATTCTGTCCTTCATTTCCTGTTTCATGCAGGAATACTTCGGCATGATCACACGGACATCATAGAATTCCTTGTCCAGTTCCTTCGGAAGTGATCCGACAACATCCGCAAGACCTCCGGTCTTGATGAACGGAACGCCTTCCGAAGCAGCAAAAAGAATATTCTTCATGAGATAACCCCCCTGTCTGGATAAATCCGCCAACGAAGATATTATACCCTACCCTCTGCAAAAGAAAAAGCGTCCTGCCCCCGGTTGGAAAGGAGCACAATCGTCTCGACATTTGCCGTTTTCGGAAACTGGTTGACACTGATTCCCCGTACCGGAACGTATCCCAGCTCCCGCATGATCGGCAGATCCCTGGCAAGACTCGTCGGTTTGCAGGAAATGTACAGTATACAGGGTACACCGTAGCGCAGAATCTTCGGCAATGCCTTCGGATGCACGCCGTCGCGCGGCGGATCCAGGATGATGAAATCCGGCTTTTCCTCAATGCCGTCAATCACCTTTAACACATCTCCCGCGATGAATTCGCAATTGCTTATCCGATTGCGCACAGCATTCTCGCGGGCGGCGTGAACGGCCTCCTCTACAATTTCCACACCGATCACTTTTTCCGCCACCGGCGCAACCAGCTCGGATATGGTGCCCGTACCGCAATACAGATCATAGATCACAGGCTTTCTGCGGTCCGCCCCGCTTCCTTCCTCCGCCTTTTGTTCCCCCACGGCTTCGGAAATCATTTTGCGTGCCGTTTCATACAGCAGCTCCGCGCCGCTGCTGTTGGTCTGAAAAAAGGAGAACGGCGTCACCGTGAAACGGAGCCCCAGCAGCTCCTCCTCAAACTCTCCTTTGCCAAAGAGAATCTCCGTTCCCTGATCCGCCACGACATCCGCTGCGGAATCATTCTTCGTATGCAGAATGCCGGTGATGTGTCCCTCATAATCCAGGGACAGAATATGCTCCTTCCATCCCCGCAGGAGTTCTTTTTCCCGTTCGAGACAGGCCTCTGCCTCCGCCTCACCTGACTCTTCCTGCGCACGCAGCAGCCCTGCGGTCTGCGTTGTCGTCACCAGATCCGCCAGTATCTCCCCGGTCTTCATTCCCTTTCGAATCAGAAGATGGCGCAGATATCCCTGCTGCCGCAGCCTGTGGTAAAAGGGTGCGCCGCAGCCTGCCCAGTACTCCCTCGTTGCGCCGATCAATGTGCGAAAATCCCTGTCGATGATCCGGCATTCCTCCGCATTCGTGACGTCGTAAAACGATCCGCGCCGGTGCATGCCCAGCGTCAGCGGGCCGTCCTTTCTCTCATCTCCGAACGTCAGCTCCATCTTATTCCGATACTCTGCCGTCACCGGACTTTCCAGTATCCCCTCGTACCAGCTCTCCGACTCCGGATCCGCGCCGCGGAACAGATCCCGCAGCTGCTGTTCCTTCAGGAGCAATTCCTTCTCTGCCGGAAGGTTCAGATAAAGACATCCGCCGCAGCTGCCGAATTGCGGACACGGCGGTGTAATCTCATCCGCGCCGGGTTCCAGAACCTCCAGAAGACACCCCTCCGCACGGCGATCGCGCCGCTTGCTGATCCGCACGCGCACGCGCTGCCCCGGAACGGTATTCTTCACCGTCACTTCATATTCTTCTTTGCGGAATGTCCCCTTGTTCGGAAAACGCAGCCGTTCTATCGTTCCCTCAATGATGTCGCCCTTTTTCATGCACCAATACGATTCCTTCTTGGATTCCTGCCTCTGTATCAAACGGTTTCTTCAAACTCATCTGCGATGTCCGGATCCTCACAGCACAGCTCCTCTCCGTCCTCGCAGTCCTTTCCTTTCCGCAGGCACGCACACTCCTTGTGCCGCGGCTGCAGAATACGGACCACTGCATATACAACGCCGCACACAACAGCGACAGCCGCAACAACCGCCAATATCGTGCAGATCAGCCGCTTCCGATCCTCCTCCTTTTCGTCCTTTCTTCCCTTCGCATCGCGCAGACTCCCCACGAGCGAAAGAATCGCGGCAGAACTCACGGTGGAATTCACGGTTTCCCAAATGTCCCTGATGTTCATTTCCTTTACAAAGCCCTTCTTCATGTTCCCTGCCTCCTTTGATGTTGTTGTATTATGTCCTGCGCCTGCAGCATTGCCGCAGGCCGTAATTCCTTTTGATGCTATCACATCCCGCCGGTGCCGCACCTTTTCAATTTGGCAAAGGCCGCATACATGGTCCGAACCTCTCCGCTGTCAAAAGCCACACTGACTTTATAATCCTTCGGCGTCTGCTCCATGGACCGAACAATCCCCTCGCCGTATTTGACATGTGCTACCCGGTCTCCCACCTCGTAATCCGGTCGGGTGCCCTCCGGCTGCCCCTTTCGGAGGCTGTCCAGCCCTGCCACTCCGCTGAGAAAGGGTCTCTTCTCCTGCGTCGTGTGCGGCTTCACATAGGTTGCGCGCGGCCTCCTGTCCGTACTCCTGTCCGTACTTCCGACCGGCACCGCGCTGCGTCCCCGGTCCGTTCCGGCACCGGTCTGCGGTTTCCCCCAAAACGGATTCGCGCCGCTTTGCCGTACCCGGTCTCCGGTACCGTACCGGCTCTGCATATCGAAGCCTTCCGTCTGCCGGAAGTCTTCCGTCCGCGGGCTTTCATCCATGAGCACTTCCGGAATCTCCATTACGAAACGACTCACCGGGTGAAATTCCATTTCCCCGCGCAGCATACGGCCTCTGGCGCTGGTAATCGTCAGCTCTTCCCTGGCTCTCGTAATGCCCACGTAGGCAAGGCGCCTTTCCTCCTCCATTGCCTCCGGGTCTTCCGAATGGATGCTCTGGCTGCTCGGGAAGATGCCGTCCTCCAGCCCCGTCAGATACACCTGCGGGAATTCCAGACCCTTTGCAGCATGAAGCGTCATCAGGAGCACCCTGTCGTCATTGTCCCCCACCTGATCGATGTCCGCAACCAGCGAGATTTCTTCCAGAAATCCGGACAGCGACGGACCGTCCGCATCGACCATGCTCTGTTCCTTCTCATAGGCTGCAGCCTTGCTGATCAGCTCGTCCACATTGGACATCCGCTCCTTTGCGGTCTCTTCCTCGTATTCCGTCAGATAATCCTCGTAGTCTGTCCGGTCTACGATTTCTTTTATGAGCTCCGCCACAGAATGCCCCTGCGCAAAGGAACGCAGCTCCCCGATCTGTTCGACAAAGGAATCCACCTTCGCCCGTGCCCTGGCCAGCTCCGGGAACTCTCCGGCATGCTCCAGCACATTGTAAAAGCTCATTTCCCTGTCGTGCGCGATGGCCGCCGCCCTCTCGATGGTGGTTTTGCCGATGCCTCGCTTCGGAACATTGATGATCCTTTGTGCACCGATATCGTCCCGACCGTTGTCCACCGTCCGCAGATATCCCAGAATATCGCGAATTTCCATCCGGTCGTAGAAATTATGCCCACCGACAATATTGTAGGGGATGGATTCGAGCACGAACCGTTCCTCCAGGAGGCGGGACTGCGCGTTGGTGCGGTACAGAACCGCAAAATCCTTATAGGACAGCCTGTGATTCTGCCGCATTCTCCGCTCGATATCTCCGGCAATGTAGGAAGCCTCGTCCCGGCCTCCTGCAAATTCGCGGAAATGCACGCGGCTGCCTTCCCCGCGGCTGGTCCACAGTCTCTTGTCTTTGCGGCGAAGATTGTTGGCGATCACCGCATTTGCGGCATCCAGAATGTTCTGCGTAGAACGATAATTCTGCTCCAGACGAACGACAAAGGCATCCGGATATACTTTTTCGAAATCCAGAATGTTCCGAATGTCCGCCCCCCGGAATTTATAAATCGACTGGTCATCGTCGCCGACAACGCACAGATTCCTCGAACCGGCGGCCAGCAGCCTCACAATTTCAAACTGCGCCTTATTGGTATCCTGATACTCATCCACATGAATGTAACGGAACCGATCCTGGTACCCCTTGCGAATGTCCTCCCGCGTCTGCAGCAGTTCTGCCGTCTTCATCAGAAGATCGTCGAAATCCAGCGCATTGACCGCCCGCAGCTCCCTTTCGTACTCGGTGTAAATCTCTCCGATCCTCTGCTCACGGAAGCTGCCGCCGTGCTCTTCGCAGAATCTGTGTGCCGTCTGCAATTCGTTTTTGGCCTGCGAAATTGCCGCCAGCACGGAACGCTCCGGCAGCTCCTTGACATCCACCTTCATGCGCCGGAAGATCTGACGCATCAACGTCTTCTGATCGCTCCCGTCATAAATCGTGAAATGCGGATCCATTCCGATTGCATCGCTGTGCCTTCGCAGAATCCGTACACACATGGAATGAAAGGTGGAAATCCAGACACTCTCCGCGCCAAAGCCAATGAGCCTGTCCACGCGCTCCCGCATTTCTCCTGCCGCCTTATTGGTGAAGGTGATGGCAAGGATATTCCACGGATTGACCCCGCATTCCTCCATAAGATATGCGATGCGATGCGTCACAACGCGCGTCTTTCCGCTGCCGGCGCCGGCCAGGATCAGAACCGGGCCCTCTGTGTGGAAGCAAGCCTCCCGCTGCTCCTGATTCAAGCTGTCATAAATACTCATTCCGTCTTCTCCGGTTCATCGGCCTTCCGACGCGCATCCCGCGCCATGGCCTTCATTTCCCTGGCGCTCTCCAGTGTCGTTCTGGTAATGCGGGCTCCGCCCATCATTCGGCCCAGCTCCTCATTGCTCTCTTCCTCCGTCAGCTGACGGATGTGGGTCGTCGTCCTGCCGTCCTCCGCTTCCTTCGCAATGAGGAAGTGCCTCTCCTCCATGGCCGCAATCTGCGGCAGATGCGTGATGCAGAGAATCTGGTGATCCATGGCAAGACGGCCGAGCTTCTGTGCCACCTTCCAGGCCGTCTGCCCGCTGATGCCGCTGTCAATTTCATCAAATATCAAGGTGTGAATGTCATCCTTGCCGGCGAATACCGTTTTCAGCGCCAGCATGATCCTGGAAAGCTCGCCGCCGGAGGCAACCGTATCCAGAGGGCGCACCGGCTCCCCCGGATTCATGGAAATATAAAAGGTTACGTCATCCCATCCGTTGTGGGAAAGCTTCTCCTGTGCACTGCTCATCTCCACGCGGAAATCGACCTGCTGGAAATTCAGCTCCAGCAGCTCGTGTATCATCTTTTCCCGGAATTCCTCGGCAGCCGCCCGTCTTCGGTCGGTCAGCTGCCGGCAGAGTGCGACCGCCTGCTCCCTGCAGGCAGCCAGCTCCCCCTGCCTGCGCTGACAGATGTTCTCATAATCTTCCAGTTCGCCGATTCTCTGCTGCCGCTCGGCAAGAGCCCCGGCGACCGCCTCCAGCCGCCGCGCGGAACCGCCGTATTTGTCCTTCAGATGATTGAGAAGGTCCAGCCGCTCCTCCAGCTGCGCAAGCTCCGCCGGATCAAAAACCAGAGAATCTCCGTAATCCGAGAGGCTCCTTGCCGCATCGGAGAGGAGCCCGTCCAGCTCTGCCAGCTGGTCCATAATCCCATCCAGCGATTTATCGATTCCCTGTACCCTTCCGAGACACCGCTGCGCTCTTCCCAGCTGTTCTGCCGCGCCTTCTTCCTCGCCCTGCAGGAGCTCCCGTGCCTGCTGCACGGCCTCGTCCAGCTTTCGGAAGCAGGACAGCCTGCGGCAGCGCTCCTCCACTTCCTCATCCTCTCCGGGCTTTATTGCCGCACTCTCGATCTCATTGACTTCATATCGGAGCAGATCCAGCTCCCGCGCTCTTGCAAGCGGATCCTTCTCCGGGTTCTCACAAAGCTTCCGAATGTCCTCGTATTGACGATAGACGCTCTGCAGCTGCCTGCGGAGCTCTGCCGCTTCGTCTCCCGCATACTCATCGATGACCTCCAGCTGCGCCGCATGGCGCAACAGCCTTTGGTTCTCCCTCTGACCGTACACATCCATCAGCAATTCCGACAGCTCCCGCAGCTCACGGGTTGTCACCGTCTCTCCTCCGACGATGCACTGGCTCCTCGCCGGGAAGAGCTTTCGCTTCACCAGGATGGTTCCGTCCTCCTCGGGTACAATGCCGAGCTCGCGCAGCTTCTCTCTTTGCCTGTCCTGATCCACCGTGAACAGCAGCTCCACCAGGGCGCTGTCTGCGCCGCTTCGAATCAGGCCTTTTTCCGCCTTCGCCCCGAGTGCCAGATTAACGCATCCCAAAAGGATCGACTTGCCGGCTCCGGTTTCTCCGGTCAGCACATTAAGGCCGTCCGCAAAGAAAATCTCTTCCTCTTCAATCAGAGCCAGATTCTTCACATGCAATGCTATCAGCATCCCTGCCTCCTGCTCTCTTTTCTCCGAATGTGTCTGTGTTCTCGTTCAGCGAAGCATCTCGCTCAGCTTTTCCATGAGCTTCCTTGTCTCCTCCGCAGAGCGAACCGCCACCATGATCGTGTCGTCTCCCGCAATGCAGCCGACAACCTCCTGGTAATTCAGATGATCCAGCGCGGCCGCGACCGCCATTGCCATACCGGAAACCGTTTTGATCACCAGAATGTTCTGTGCCTGGTCCAGAGACACCATGCCGTCCTTCATCACTCTGCGGTAGCGTCCCACCAGCAGAGAATCGTCATCGGCCGGTGCGACATACCGCAGTCCGCCTCCTGCGGTTCTCTCCTTCTGCAGCCGCATTTCCCGGATATCGCGCGATACGGTGGCCTGCGTCACATCAAAGCCCTCGCTGCGCAGGATTTTCACCAGATCCTCCTGCGTTCCGACCTCCCGCTCCTTTATGATTTCCAGAATGCGTACCAGCCTGTTCTTCTTTTCTGCCATGAAGTCCTTTCCTCTGTTGATGTCCCGCAAGCAAACGGCACAGGAAACCTTTGCGCTGAATCGTTACGCCGGCTTTCAGTTCAGCTTCCGATGGAGTGTCTCCAGGAAGCTTCGATCCTCCAGTTTGATCAGTCGTGTCACCTCCGGCGAGCGCCGCACGACGAACGGCTCCTCCGCCCGCAGCTCCAGACGCTCGTTTCCGTCAAAATCCGCCACCGCTGTCATATCCTGATCGCGTTCCTGCCGATGAATGACAATTTCGATGACCGAGTCCGAGGACAGTACAATGGAACGCGCCCCGATCTGGTGCGGACAAATCGGCGTCAGAACCATCATCTTCGCTCCCGGCTCCACAATCGGCCCGCCCGCAGAGAGATTGTACGCCGTGGATCCCGTCGGCGTACAGACAATGATGCCGTCCGCCCGGTAGCTGTTGAGAAGGACGCCGCCCACATAAACATCAAAGTTCATGATGCGAAGACATCCGGACCGTCCGATGACGATGTCGTTCAAGGCGTGAAAGGACTGCTGCTCCCCCACAGCTGTCTCCTGTTCCCCGGTAATCATCATCCGCTCTTCCACTTCATAACGATCCTGCAGCAGCTGAATCAGGGCATCCTGCCAGCACGACTTCTCTGTCCCCGCAAGATATCCCAGGGTCCCCAGATTGATTCCAAAGATCGGAATCCTCTTCCTTCTGGCCCATCCCGCTGCCCGCAGCACCGTTCCGTCCCCGCCGAGAACGAGGCAGCATTCCGGCGTGAAGCCCTCCTTATGACCGGCTTCACATTCTGCGCCCTGCTCCCGCAGGAACCGGCACACCTCCTGCTCGAAGACCCGGCCCTTATCCTTTGTGATGTTGGTATAGATTTCGAATTTACGCATGGTCTGCTCTGTCCATCCCCTTCCTGCACCTTCGGAGGTCTCAGGAAAAGCCTCCGCCCCCTTCTGCAGGACCTCTGCTCAGGAAAAGGCCGCGTGGGAACGCTCCACCAGCTGCCGGATGGACGCCCTTTGTGCGTCCGTCATCTCTTCCCTCAGGGTTTCTTCCTGCTCCGCCCGCTCCAGATACATCAGGTACTCAATATTGCCCTCCGGACCGCGAATCGGCGAATAATCCAGCCCCAGAAGGTGAAACCCTTCTGCATGTGCGTAGCCGATCGCCGCCTCAATGACCTCCCGGTGTACGGCGGGCTCGCGGACAACTCCCTTTTTGCCGACCTTATCGCGTCCCGCTTCGAACTGCGGCTTGATCAGGCACACCATCTGCCCCCCTGCCGGCAGGATTCCTGCCGCTGCGGGCAGAATTTTGGATAATGAAATAAAAGAGACATCGCAGGAAGCAAACGACGGCACCGCATCCAGATCCCCCGGCCCAAGATACCGGAAATTGGTCTTCTCCATGCAGGTTACGCGTTCATCCTGCCGCAGCTTCCAGTCCAGCTGGCCGTATCCCACATCGATGGAATATACGTGGGCCGCGCCGTTCTGGAGCATACAGTCCGTAAATCCGCCGGTGGAGGCCCCGATGTCCATACAGACCCTGCCCTGCAGGTCAATCGGGAAAACCATCAGCGCCTTTTCCAGCTTCAAGCCTCCGCGGCTGACGTAACGAAGCGTTTCTCCTCTGATCTCCAATTGGATCTTCTCCGGATCAAAGGTCGTCCCCGGTTTGTCTTCCTTCTGCCCGTTGACATAAACAATGCCGGACATGAGCATGATTTTCGCCTTTTCCCGCGACGGCGCATATCCCCCCTCGGTCAGAATGACATCCAATCTCTGTTTAGCCATGCAATGCCTCTTGAATCCTTTCTGCAATGCGCTTTGCATCGATGCCCAGCTTCTCCTTCAGCAGCGGAACCGAGCCCTGTTCCACAAAGGCATCCGGTATGGCAATTTTCAGAATCTCCTGCTCCGGCCTGTGTTCCATGCACCAGGCCTCCACATGCTCTCCGAAGCCGCCGCTCTCCACGTTTTCCTCCATGGTAACGAGCAGCCTGTGCGAGGGCAGCTCCTCCTCCAGCATGGCAGTGTCAAACGGCATGGCAAACCTTGCATTGACAACCGTTGCATCCACTCCCAGCGGCAGAAGGAGCTCCCGCACCTCCATCGCTGTTTCCACCATGCTGCCGAAGGCGAAGAGCAGGACTCCCTTTTCCTTGCCGCCGCTCCCCTGTACGATCCGTTCGGATTTACCGCAGACAATCGGCTCCCGGATTTCCTGCATGCCGTCGCAGACCACACCCCGCGGATAACGAATGGCGATGGGGTGTCCGAATTTTAATGCAAATTTCAAAAGGTCCGACAATTCCCACTTGTTCTTCGGTGCCGCAATGGTCATGCCGGGAATGGTGGAGAGGAAGGAAATGTCGAAAACGCCCTGGTGCGTTTCGCCGTCTGCTCCCACCAGGCCGGCTCTGTCAATGCAGAATACCACCGGCAGGTCCTGCATACAGACATCATGGGAAATCTCGTCATAGGCCCTTTGCAGAAAGGTGGAATACAGTGCCACCACCGGCTTCATGCCGCCGGCCGCAAGCCCCGCCGCAAAGGTGACTGCGTGTTCCTCCGCAATTCCCACATCAAAAAAGCGATGCGGGTAGATGTTGTGGAACCGCTTCAGCCCCGTGCCGTCCTCCATGGCCGCCGTAATGGCAACCACCTTCTCGTCTCTCTGGCCCATCTTGATCATGACCGTCGAGAAAATATCGGAATAACTGACCTTGCTGTTCTTCTTGGGAAGTCCCGATTCGATTTCAAACGGAGCCGTTCCGTGAAACCTTGCCGGATGGTTTTCCGCAGGAACGTACCCCTCTCCCTTCCTGGTAATGACGTGTACCACCACGGCCTTGCGGATATGCGAAGCCTGCTCAATGGCCGCCTTCACCGCCAGCGGATCCATGCCGTCGATCGGTCCCAGATACGTGATGCCGAGATTCTCGAACAGCATGCCGGGCAAAAACATGGATTTGAGCGTGTTCTTCGTTCTCCGGATCCGCTCCACCATGTCCGGGTTCTTATCCTTCAGGGAATAGTAGACCTTATCCCGCAGATCCAGATAGGAGTTGGAGGTCCGGATCCGCTCCAGGTACCTTGACATGCCGCCGACGTTTTCCGAAATCGAACGGTTGTTGTCGTTCAGCACAATAATGTAATTGGTGTCCAGTCTGGCCGCATTGTTGAGCCCCTCGTAGGCAAGTCCGCCCGTCAGCGACCCATCCCCGATCACGGAAACAACCTTGTAGCTTTCCCCCTGCAGATCCCTGGCCTTTACAAGACCGAGGCCCGCAGAAATCGATGTCGAGGCATGGCCGGTATCAAAGGCGTCGCAGTCGCTCTCCCTTCTCCTCGGAAACCCCGCCATTCCGCCGTATTGACGGAGCGTATCAAATCGGTCCTTTCGCCCGGTGAGGATCTTGTGCGTATAGGACTGATGTCCGACGTCCCAGACAATCTTGTCCTTCGGAAGATCCAGCGCCAGATGCAGGCCCATGGTGAGCTCCACCGTTCCAAGGTTGCTGGCAAGATGTCCGCCTGTCACGCTGACCTTTTCAATGAGAAAGCTGCGAAGCTCCTGTGCCAGTTCCCTGTAACAGCTCGAGGGCAGCTTCTTGATGTCCCCGGTTTGATTGATTTGATCCAGATAATTGCTCACGTCCTCTTTGCTCCCGTCTGTCCGTTTTGCGCGCATCCATCATCGCTGTTCTACCTGGTTCTGGTCATCAGCCGCAAGACCAGCTCCTCCAGAAATTCGCTGTGCGCAGAAAGGCGCTTCATCGATGCAACCGCGTGCTCCGTCAGTTCCCTTACCTTCTCCGCGGATGCCGCCAGACCGTTCATGGACACATAGGTTGCCTTTCCCTCCGCTGCGTCCTTCCCGATGCTCTTGCCCAGCTCCTCCTGTGTCCCCGTGACATCCAGAATGTCGTCCTGAATCTGAAAGGCATGTCCGACATCGCTTGCAATCTCTCTTAAGCCGCGGATATCCTCCTCCGGTGCTCCTGCGAGCACGGCACCGATCTGAAGACCGGATGCAATCAGACAGGCGGTCTTCTTTTCATGAATGTAATGCAGCAGCTCCGGCGTCAGCTCAGCGGAATTCTGATCGGTCACAATGTCCGCGCACTGTCCGCCAACCATTCCATAAATCCCCGCATTCTCCGCAAGGATGCCGAGTGCACGGACCACCCTGTCCTTCTCCTCTTCGCCTTTTGCCGCGCCGTAGGAAAGGAGTGCCGTTTCATAGGCATAATTCAGCAGGCCGTCTCCTGCAAGAACGGCCATGCCGTCCCCGTAGACCTTCCAGGTCGTCCTGCGTCCCCTGCGGAATTCATCATTGTCCATCGCCGGCAGATCATCGTGCACCAGAGAATAGGTGTGAATCATTTCCAGCGCCGCCATAAAGGGCTGTACCAGTTGCTCCTTCGCTCCGTACATGGCCGCTGTCTCCTGCATCAGGAGCGGACGCAGCCTCTTGCCGCCGGCCTCTACGGAATAATTCATGGCATCTATCACCCGTTCCGCATAGCCCTCTCCGGCGGGAAGATAGCCTGCAATAATGCGCTCCGCCTCTGCCGTCCTATCGCTCAACCGCTGCTCGAATTCTTCTGTTGTCACCTTCCCCCTCCTTCACGCAAAATCCTCGGTGGAGCCGTCCGCCTGCAGCTTCTGCACCTTTTTCTCCACCTTATCGATCCGGTCATTGGCATACCGCAGCAGCTGCATTCCTTTTTCATAATTGTCGAAGGTCTGTTCCAACGTCGCAGACTCTTCCTCCATCTGCTGCAGAAGCTCCCGGATCTGTCCGAATGCCTCCTCTACCGTGAGCTCCTCTCCCTGTTCATTTACGAATTTCTTCTGCGCCACGATTGCCCTCTTCTCCATTCTTTTTCCGCAGGTCCATTCCCTCCGGTGTAACTCCCGTCACCTTCGCGTCCACACAGCCGTCTTTCATTCGAATCTGTATTGCATCCTCCGGATGAAGCGAATACGCACTCGCCACCCTTCGGCCCGCCGCATCCATCACCAGACCATACCCTCCGGAGAGCCTTGCGGCCGGAGAATCCTTTTCCAGCTCCGATGCCAGCAGCTGCAGCGTGTGCCTCCTGTGCAAAAGCCTGTCCTCCATCGCCTTCCGGAGTCTCTCCTGCACATTCAATTCCCTTCGGCTGCGCTCCAAACAGCCCGTCATCCTCTCTTCCAGCTGCTGCCGCAGCAGCTGTCCGCTCCTCGTCTTTTCGATGCGGTGAAGACATGCGTGCCGCAGCTGCGCCTTCAGCTGTTCGGCTGCCATTCGCTGCATTTCCAGACGACTCCCGGGCGAGCGGTGCACCAGCTCACTTTTCAGCCTTTCCGAACGCTGCCGCAGCAATTCCAGCTTGCGCAGCATCGCCTTTTGCAGATTCAGCTGCAGCTGCAGGCAATCTGCCTGAAACCGGTTCCAGTCGAACACGGCAATTTCCGCCGCGGCCGACGGCGTCGGTGCCCGGAAATCCGCCACATAGTCCGTGATTACCGTATCCACCTCATGCCCGACGGCCGATATGATCGGTGTCCTGCATTGAAATACCGCCTCTGCCACCGATTCTTCGTTGAAGGCCCACAGATCTTCGATGGAGCCGCCGCCACGACCCACAATGATGACATCAACGCCGGCGGCATCCATTGCCTGAATTCCCCGAATCAGACTCCCCGGTGCCTCCTCTCCCTGCACAACAGCCGGATACAGAAGGATCTCCACATACGGGTTCCTCCGCCTTGCAATCTGGATGATGTCGCGCACGGCCGCTCCGGTGGGTGCCGTCACAATGCCGAGGCGCCGGATGTAGCGGGGAAGCGGCTGCTTGTACTCCTCCGAGAACATCCCCATCTCTTCGAGCTTCTTTTTCAGAAGCTCAAAGCGTTCATTCAGAATGCCGATGCCGTCGCGGACAATCCGCTCCGCATAGAGCTGGTATTTGCCCTGCTTCTCGAATACACGGACAGACCCGGAGACGACAACGCCATCTCCCTCCTTCATATGAAAAGAAAGGCCTCCAGACCGCTTTCCCGCATACATCATACAGGAAAGCGTACCGGAGGCATCCTTTAATGTGAAATAAATATGGCCGGAGGAATGGTATGTGCAATTGCTGACCTCTCCCCGAACCATTACCTGCCGCAGCAGGTAATCCTCGGAGAACATCCGCGCAACATATGTATTGATCTGTCCGACCGAATAAACCGTTCCGGCTGCCATGTCAATCCTTCTTGGCGAAGCTCGCCAGCACACCGTTGACGAAGGGACCGGAATTCTCCGCGCCGAATTTCTTGGCGAGCTCCACAGCCTCTGCGATGGCGACACCTTCCGGGACCTCGTCATCCCACAGGATCTCGTACACGCCAAGCCGCATCACCGCCAGCTCCACCCGGCCGAGACGCTCCAGCGTCCATCCGCGCATCTTCCCGCTCAGCATCCCGTCAATCTCCGGAAGACGCTCCAATACCGAATTCACCTTTTCCGTAATATAACGCTTGTCCTTCTCCGTGAATTCCATGTCGCCGCTGGCGAAATACAGCTCCTCCTGCCCCGGCATCTCCGTCACATCGTTGAACTCCGCCCGAAACAGGATCTTGAATATCTGTTCTCTCTGTATGCTCCTCTTCATGACTCGTGGCTGCCTTCCTCCGGCATCTTAATGCCTGCAATACGGACATTCACGTCACTGACCTCGAGTCCTGTCATATTCTCCACCGTCTGCACCACCTTGGTCTGCACCGTGCTGCAGGTTGCCGGTATGTTGTATCCGTAGTCCATGATCAGGGACAGATCCGCGCGAACCGTTCCGTTCTCGAGCTCCACACGAACTCCCATCGACGGGCGCTTCACGCCTGCCTTCTGCAAAAAGCCGTCTCCCGCATTTCCCGCAAGACCGGCAACGCCGTCCACTTCCTTTGCTGCATAGGCAATGATTGCAGAAACGACCTCGTCCGCAATGCGAACCGTCCCGATCTCCTCTGCACTGCCCATCTTCTGAACATCATTTTCTGCCATATTGATCTCCTTGCAATAATCCTTCTGTCTGCAGCGGTTCCCGCCGCGCTCTGCCCGGCGCATCGGTTCCGCCGATTGTTCCGCAGACGATGATCCGCATTGTTCCAAAGCCGCCCGCATGAATCCGGCAGGTGCTGAACAGGTAACATTATATCAGATGTTCCTATCGTCAACCACCCGCAAAATACGCCGCGTGCTCGCTCTGCAGATTGCCGGTTACGGTTCACCCGGCCAAGCGACAGGGTGGCGGAGAATGTCCGGATCAGGGGCCTTGCGAGGCCTCGGTGCTTGCGAGCGTATTCTGCGAGCTTAGCACCGCTAGGTCCGAACACGGAGCCGCGAGGCGTCCCCTGATCGGACAACTCCGC
>CAVAUJ010000005.1:41412-62818 GCA_963591995.1 Succinivibrio sp. | reverse complement strand
GCTTCCGCCGCTGCGGCTGCCGTGGTCACTTTTTCTCGTTCAATTCATAATACTGGATCTTCCGGTACTGCTCCAGCCGGTCATTGCTCTCCGAAAGCTCATGCCACTGCCCGTCGGCGGTCTCATACCCTTCGGTGTTGACAATCGGAATGGAATTCTCGAGATCCAGCAGGTAGCTCGTGTACGTTGTCTCGATGCCCAGCACCTCCAGAAGGTCCGAGGCAAGGTAGTTCAGGCTGAGGTCCTTGTGCACCTGCCGGATGCCGGTGTCGTAATTCGCCCAGATGAAATACGGCGTCTGGTGCAGCTGCTGGCGCTCCTCCACGGTCTCCTTCCCCTGAATGTTCCGTACCTGGGCCCGGAAATCACCGCTTATCCCCGGCTCGTGATCCCCGTAGAAGCAGACGATCACCGGATCCTCCTGCCCGGCAAAATAATCCAGCAGCTCTCCGATGGCCTCGTCCGCGTTGCGGATCAGCGTCAGATAATTCACGACATCCGTATAGGACCGGTACTCCTCCCCTACGCTGACGGTCTCCAGCGCATCCGGCATCGTACCGGTATAGCCGCCGTGGTTCTGGATCGTCACATTGAAGAGGAAGAGGGGCTCCTCACTCTCCCGGCTCTCCTCATAGATTTCCTTCACCTTCTCGTAATCGGAGGCATCCGATACATAGCCGCGCAGATATTCCCAGCCCTCCTCCGGCGCATCCTCCACGGACAGGAAGGAATCAAAGCCCAGCTGCGGATATACCTTGTTCCGATTCCAGTTCGTTGCCGTCGACGGATGCAGCGCAACCGTCTGATAGCCCTTCTCCTTCATGATCTTGGCCAGACTCATTCCGCGCGTCAGATTGTAGCTTGTATAGGGATACACGCCGCTCCCGATAAAGGCCATGGTGTTCCCTGTGAGGAATTCAAATTCGGAATTGCAGGTTCCTCCTCCCACCACCGACACGTAGGCCTGTCCCTTCATGACGTAGGAATTCAGGTTGTGATACCGGGACAGGTATTCGTCCGACTCGAATTCTCCGAGGGCACTCAGATCGGAAAAGCTTTCGTTCATGATCACGATCACCGTCGGCTGCTCTTTCGTCTGCGCGGAGGCACTCCCTGCGCGCTCCTCTCCATCGGCATCGCCTGCATCCGATGCCTCTGACATCTCCGATGCACCTGACCCTTCCGACGCGCCATACGCCTCCAGGCTCTTTTCGGCCTCCCGGGCCGAATAATTCTCCGGCTCCTCCATGTGCAGATTGTAATAGCTCGTCATCAGCGTCAACGGTGCCCCGAGGTTGTGGAAGCTGTAAATCGGTGCCCAGCCGTTGATCTGAAAGCCCTGTCTCTTGATGTAGCCGGAGCCGATCATCCCGCCCCAGAGGCACAGCGTCGCAGCGATGCCGAGGACGCGGAAGATTACCTCCCACCCGATCCTGTGTCCCAGCGTCTGCCGGATCTTCCGCCGGAGCATCCACCGGAGTCCCTTCACGAACCGGGGCTCCATCGGCACCAGATATTTGCGCAGGACGAAATAGGCCATCATCAGATACAGTGACTGCAGGATACCGTCGCCGATCGTATAGTCGTACTCCCGCATCACCTCCACGGCGGTGCCGGCGGCCAGGAAGTCCCCCACCAGCGGGGGATGCCCCTTGAACATCAGGACATAATAGTTGATGAGGCCATAGGTGAAATTGATGGCCATAAAGAGGGTATAGGCCGCCGCAATCCTCTGAATCACCAGAAGGAGTCCGATCAGCAGCAGTCCCTCCAGCAGAAGATTGTTCCAAAGGCTCTTGCCGGACATCTCGCCCAGGCTCTCATTCCACGAGATCTCCTCCACGAAGAATCCGGCTGCTGTCGTCAGACAGAAAAAAGCAAGGTTCACCGCAACGTTTGTGATGCGCACATATTGCAGCTTCCACCGGAAGTCATACATCAGGACGGCAACGATTGCCCAATAGCTCAATGCAAAGGCGTAGTAGCTCCCGAACACCGTGCAGACGTGCTGGTTGACGTACCCGATGGTCACCTGCACGTAGCCGGCAACTGCCAGCGCCAGAAAAATATATCTGTGAATCTTTCCGATCAATATGTCCTGCACGAAATCCGTGCGGGGCATCGTTTCCATTTCGTTCATCGCATGCCGCCTTGCTCATCTGTGTGACATTGCCAGCCCGTCAAAGGTATCAAAGCTCACGCTGTCCACCACCTGCTGCATCACATTGTCATAGACAATGATGTTCAATCCTCTTCCGTTTACCGCATACTCCTGTCCGTCCAGAATGACCGATGCCCGATTGCCGGCATACCATCCCGAAGACGAGAGCTCCACCGCGCTTTTCTGACCCTCGTACCGATATTCCAGCTTTCCGGCGGAGGACTGCTCATATTGCACCGTGCCGCCGTCAATGACCGCGATGTACGCGTGGTGCACCATCGAGCCGTCCCAGACCGTCTGCAGTCCCAATGCCTCCAGCGCATCCCGCACCGAATCCGTCATGCCGCTCGATGCCTCATCCCGGGCAAGGAGGAATACCAACAGGGAATCGTCCCGCAGCCCGCGCAGATAATGCACCATCACGCTCTCGTTGATGCTGCGCTGCTCCTCCGCATCCTCACTCTTTGCAGCCGGTGACTCCACGGTCATGGAAAGCTTCTCACTGGCAGCCCCCGTCGGGCATTCCTCGTAGCATTGCGACACCCACAGTGCGGGCTTCTCCTGATCGTACCAGGCCGAATACGGCAGCCTTGCCGTCAGGCTCCCCTCTGTGTAGGTTGTAGCGCACACCCTTCCGCCCACGAGCACCCGGCTGTTCTCATCAAAATTCCCCCCGGAAACCTGAATGACCGGGAAAACTTCCGTCTCCTCCGCGCCGC
Source organism: Succinivibrio sp. (assembly GCA_963591995.1). Taxonomy (GTDB): domain Bacteria; phylum Bacillota; class Clostridia; order Lachnospirales; family Lachnospiraceae; genus CAG-791. The sequence goes on along the minus strand of CAVAUJ010000005.1, from coordinate 59,938 downwards.
CCCGGAGCGTTTCCGTGCTCACACCTGTGATCACCGGCAAAGGCAGCTCGCTGCCGTCCGATACCCTGCAGACAACTGCATTGGACCTTGCAAAGAGCTCTCCCGTCACCTTCGTCTGAATCCGAATCCGCAGCTCCTCCGGATTTGCGTAGCAGCCGGCCGGCAGGTACAGCTTCAGGCTTCCGTCCTCCTGCAGCTCCGTAGCGCCCTCCGGAACCCAGATTTCGTTCACGTAGACGGCGACCGCATTCTCCAGATGCTCCCCGGTTAAGAGAAGGCTCCTGTCCATGTTGAATTCGCTGTTCACCGTCACCACGGACGGCGACACGCCGGTGAGCTGCGGCCGCTCCACCAGCGCCTGCGGCAGGAGAATCGCCGCCGTCACCCCTGCAAGGAGCAGCAGCAAACGTCCCATAAATTTCCGATTGATCGTGATCGTCCTCATATGCCTTTCTTTCCGTCTCCCCTGCATCGTTGGTCAAGGTATACCAGATCCAGCCATCCCGTGCGGTACAGCTGCAGGAACAGCCAAACGGCAGCCTTTTGATAAAAAGGCACCTGCAGCCCCGTGAACAGCCTCAGATACGGATTGTCCGCCCAGTCCTGCAATTCGTTCTCAAGGAGCTCCCGCTCCCACGCATAGATGGCCCGCTGCCGCTCCCTCCCGGCTCCCCGTCCGAGATCCCAGAGAAAGGTGACGAACACGCGCAGCACGCCGAATTCCAGAAAGTGCCAATGCCCTTGTGCATGACTGCACTCTTCCGAAGTGATTCGATGCACATAATCCTCCGCGCACTCCCCCGCGTCGATGGCAAGGCTCTCCTCTTCCGATGCGATTCGATGTGCATAATCCTCTGCGCACTCCCGGACGGTCCGCCGGATCTCCCCGAGCGGGAGCTCATACCTTTTCAGCCCGCGCAGCTGATGCCTTGCGGACCCCCCGTGCTGTACATAATAATAGCCGCACTGGTTCACAAGGCAAATCTTCTCCGCCCTATAATTCGTTTTGAGTCCGACCGGAATGTCCTCTCCCCGCACGGCACCGGGTACAACCGGAAAGCCGCATTCCCTGCAGAAATCCGTCCGGTAAAAGCGGGCACAGGCTGCGAGCATGCGGTACGCGTACTCCTCTGCGGTTCCCCTCTCATACACGGCTCCCGCCGGGTGCTCCCTTTTGCGCCCGTCGGCGAACACCTCCGTATAGCCGCATAGGTAAAGGTCTGCCTGCGTCCTTTCCGCTGCGAGGGCAAAATTCTCAATATAATCCGGTGCAAGGTAATCATCGGCATCCAGAAAGGTCAGGTACTCTCCCTCTGCCAGCGCCGTCCCCCGGGCCCTGCTGTAAGAGGCGCCATGATTGTCCTGTTCCAGAATGCGCAGCCGCGCGGAGCATCTCCGCCCGGAAGGGTTCGCGCCCTGCTGCCGTCCGCTCCCGACCGTCTGCCCTGTCTCCTGCTGCCCTTGTTCCGGCTCCGCAGCGATTCTTTGAAGGACCGCGCCTGTCCCGTCCGTGCTCCCGTCGTTCACCGCCAGAATCTCCAGCTCCTGCCAGGTTTGTTCGAGCGCCGACCGCACGCACCGCTCAATGGTGCCTTCCGCATTATAGGCCGGAATGATGATTGTCACTTTCAACGTTCAACGTCACCTCATCCGATGCATTTGCTACATTTGCTGCGTATAACATGTACACAAGATAAAACGGCATGCACAGCATCACCGGCAGCATATATCTGACATACGCATCAACCGGAGAAATCATGCAGATGAGGATGGTTGCTGCGCATGGTGCCAGGCAGACCATTGCTTTAAATTCCCTTATGTAAAGGAACAGCAGAAGCATACCAAGAAGAAACCAGGTATAGATACCGGTACTGTACAGCAGTCCCACCAGAGGCAGATTTCTGCCTGCATAAGCCAATGTTTCCAGCACAACTCTTGGAAACTCCGTCTTCTCCAACGGATGTAACTCCAGATTAAAAGTATTGGCATCTTGCCATACATTGATATGATAGGTGGCAATGCCATCCTTGTATTCCGTTCGATCCGGATATACATAGCCATAGCTCATGTTGAAAAATGCTTCAAAATATGGCATGGGATGTTTTAGGAACATGGAGACATACGTCTTCAGATAATGGATGATATCCGTACGATTCACAGCCCCTCTTCCATGCGACTTTACCGGATCTGCAATTTCCGGCTCATAATTGCCCAATCCCTCCACATCGATGATCGCATCAATCGCAGCATATTCCTCTTCTGTCAGTGCATATTCGGATGCATATCTTGCTGTCTGCTGAAGCGGCAGGGACAATGCGTCAAGGTTAAAAGCATCACTTGCCTTCCATAAACGAATCATCCCTGCGTTTAACATGCTCCCTGCCATAATCGCAGCAATGCAGACCGCCAACAGCCTTTTCTTCTTCCTGATATTTTTGCATAAGCCAATCGTGATCGCTGTAAAGAGAATCAGTACCCATCCATTATTCCTTAACAGAACAATGAGAATTAAATCCGAAAAGAATATTGCACTGAATTTCTTCTTCCGCTCAATCTTCCCGGCAATTCCCACGATCAGCAACACAACCATCAGCATTACACAGAGACTGTATGCGCTGTCCTTTACCAAGGTATAGCACCAGATTGGAAAAACAGGGAAAAATCCGAAAAAGGCCAGCAAACCCTTTCTTACATTGATCATTCTGCATATCAGATGAATGCAGACACTTAAAACGATTGCCGCCGACAGCACCTGACAAATGTTGCACAGAAAAAGCCCGAAATTATCACCTGCTGCAATCTGTCCCGCTTTAAACAAGGCTCCGATAAGAACCGTGTGAAAAAGCGGATAGTGCGTATGATAATTGCCGCTCAGGAACTCATTGATCTCATGCAATGAATCAACATTCATGGTTCCCGGGTAAAAAACAACAAGATACGGAAGCCACATGACCAGCAGAATCCCCATATCTTTCAGGACAGAAAGCAAGGATATTCTGCCGGATGCAGGCACGGTGTCCGAGATCTTGTATTGATCTGCCGCAAAAAACAAGCATCGGCCGATATGATAGAAGAACACCCAAAAGCCCGCAGCATTGATCCCTGTAATAAAAAGCTGAAAGGCGTCTCCGCAAAGAGACCGCATGGAATTCTCCGCCAGAAAGCTTCTCCCTATGACCGTGAAGGCGGTGTAAAAAAGCGCTCCCACGGCAGATATGACTTTATTCCTTCCGGTATACTCACTGCACCCAACACAACGAAAATACACAAGGAACAGCAGCACAAAGAAAACCGACGGTAAGATTCCGTATGCATCTGCATAATTCAGTTGAAAGCGCGTGATATTGATGTAGACCGCATTATCTAAATCGAAGTTGATATTCGAAATATTAATCTGATTCCAGTAATTCAGCCGCAGCCACTCGGCGGCATCGTCCGCACCTGCAACCGTCTTCCCGGAAAAAAAGGCAAGCGTCGTAAGAATCGCAAAAAAAAAGCTTGAAAGACCCTGTTTCGTCAGCAGTTTTCTCATCTCTATTCGCTGCATCACAATCCGGCTCATCCTTTTTAATCTCCTAGAATCCGCAAATTATAGAAAACGATCTCATGATTGTAATCGTAGAAATATTCGAGTTCCTTCTCACCGTTTTCGTTCGCTGTCATTCGATATTCATCGGTCTTCTCTCCATCCCAATAGACGATATTCACCGTAAATCCTCTGCGAAGGAATTCACTGACAGACGCAGCGCTGCAATCCGAGGAAAATGCCACCTTATTGCCGGTCAGGTAATCAAACTCAGACATAAATCCCCATTCAGGAAAAAGATAAACCTCCTTTTCACCTTCCCTTTTCTTTTCAAGTGCGGATTCTGCCAATTTATTGACCTGACTTGTATAATAACCACGCCCTCCTGTTTCCAGAATCCTGTCAGTCACTCTATACCGATTGATCCCAAAAATGACCCCGCACACAGCGAATATTGCAACAATCACCGCAATTACGGCTGCAAATAGCTTCCTGCCAAACGGCGCAGATCTGTCCACACGCATTGCAATAAAGTCTATGATATACTGCAGCTCCATTCCGACAAGGATAAACGTCCAGAAAATAAGCGGTATTACATGCTGCGTCTGCATCCTGGTAGCAAAAGGAATGCAACACAACAAATAGATGACTTCAATCATCAGACAGACACTTACCCTGTTCTTGATGGCTCTGTTCCAACAAGCCAGACTTACATAAGTAACCTGAATCACGCAGAACAGTATCACCGCCAAATTCCAGTATTCCGTGACCTGTTCCTGTAAAATCAGTTTTTCCGCAGATACACCTGTTACTGCCGAAAAGAGGCATTCGAACACGATTCCGATTCTTTTGGTCAATCCGGCAGAATAATAGCCTCCGACACTTAGTGTTCTTGCATAGGACAAAACCATACTGCTGTATCGTGCTGCAGCAGCGGCCACCGCCAATACAAATACTCCTGTGCAGAAACAGACCATCCTATCCTTTCCCCGCAGCAGCAGCCACAGCATTCCACCACAGAACATCCAGATAAGAAGCCAGACGAAAATCGGTATTCTGGCATTTGCAGCGGCTCCGGCATAGTTCTGAGCAATCTGTGCGTAGCCTGCAAAATAAAAAACCGATCCCGCAAGACACCCATAACCGGAAATCAGGAGCTTCGTCCTGATGTTAATTTTAATTTCTCGGTCCAACATTTCGTAACAGGCGAAGCCTGCTATCCAGAAAAGGAAATTGAAATACGAATAGAAGGCCAAACCGCACAGAAAGAAAGTAACGAAAAGCAGCAGCTTCTGCTTCATGACACTGTTCGACTTTTCTGCGGCATGGTACACCAGAACGGAGCCGAGCATACAATTCGTTCCCGGAAGCTCGATATAATACTGTGTCATGGCAACGGTTGTCACGGTAGGAGCCAACGCAAGCAGTACAATAATCCCTTTTCTAAGGCCTCCGGAAACCCGGTAACCGTCAAGGACCCTATCCATAAGGAGTAGCGCAGTGAATTCAAGCAGAACATTGGTAACATGGTGTTGCACAACGCCCGTGGTTCCTGTAAGCAGAATGCCTATCGCAGAAATCCAAACCCCGACGGTTCCGTGATATATCTGACATAGATAAGGATATGCTGCGAACCATTTTTCCTGATACTCCTGGGGATTCAGGAGCTGCGTTGCCGCATAATCCGGGAGAATGGAATCAAAATACATACCGATGTTATCCCCGATCGATAGGATCGGCAGACACATTAATACGAATATTCCTCCCCAATACAGATAATGGCCTCCTGCCCCCTTTGAATCCACATAATGTCCAAGCTTTTCCATTGTTTTTCCCTCCGGTCAGCCGCATCGAGATTTTCCGAATGCAAGGAGTTACCAAGCCCGTTATTTTGCAAATACTGTACTAGGGCTCCTTCATCATGTCCGCATTCGTTCCGGCATCCACGCCGTTCCGGTAATGCGGCATCGTCCATGCGATGCCCCACTTTTTCTCGTAGTAGGCTCTGTTCCGCTCGAAAATCTCCTGATATTCCCTGGATTTCAGCTTGCCGAAGCTTGCGTTGTTCACGTGATGAACGAACAGATCCTCTGCCAGATAGAAATGATATCCGACCTTTTGAACCGCCATCGCAAGGTCATCGTCCTCGAACATGCCGACCTTATAGGACTCGTCCAGAAGCCCCACGGCCTCCAGCACGTCTCTTCGGATCAGCGTCGCAAAGAGTGCGATGCGGTCCACGTTCGGATAGGCTTCTCCCCGGTGCGCAGCGGCATGAAGGTAGGCGAATTCCGACAGCTCCGCGAGATTCCGGTAGTTCACCCGGATCATCGCCTCGTTTCCGATGGAGTTGGTGACGGCGCCGCACATACCGCACCCCTTATCCTTCCGCAGCCATTTCACCGCCGTTGTCAGCCAGCCTCTCGTGACAACGGTGTCATTGTTCAGCAGCATGACGTAGGTGCCCTCGCAGGCCCGGATGCCCACATTGTTCCCGCCGGCAAAGCCGAGGTTCTCCGGATTCCGGATCACGCGGACATGCTCGTCCCGGATGGCTTCGAGGTATTCGATGGTCCCGTCCGTCGAGCCGTTGTCAACGACAAGGAGCTCATAATTCGGATAGGCCGTCTGCGTGCACACGGACGAGATGCAGACTCGATTAAGATTCAGGTTGTTGTACGTCAGGACGATGACGCTCACCTTCGGAACCGCCTGAACACACAGCCTCCGATACTCCTCGAACCGCCGGTCCCAGTCGCTCTCACGCGCAAAGGAAACGCACTCCTCCGGAGCCGCCAGCGTATCCGTCCCATCCAGGCATTTGCGCACATAGCTCGCGAACGTATCCTTGTCGTTGGACATGTACACATACCGGTCCCGGAAGGGCTCCAGCTCCGGGATCTCGGTGGCCACGATCTTCTTGCCGGCGCTCAGGTACTCATAGAATTTCACCGGATTCGTCGCCTTGATAAGATCGGTGCCGGTGTCAAACGGAATCAGGCACACGTCGAAATTCTTTAAATATTCCGGGAGCTCCGCGTAGGGCTTCTCCCCCAGAAGGCGGATATTCGGCTGCTCCCGCAGCTGCTCCTCATATTCCGTCACGGAGCCGATGATCACAACCTCCGCATCCGGAATCTCCCTCGCAAGGCAGCACACCTTCTCCCAGTCAAACCAGTGCGATACCGCGCCGTAATACCCGATCACCTTTTTGCCGGACTTTACTCTTGTGCCAGACTGCTCCGCCCGGAAGGCCTTATGAAAATGCTCGAATTCCGTTCCGTTCCGCACGATCCCGACGCGGTCCGTATATCTCGACGCAATGTCAGAGAGAAAGGCCGAGCTGGCAATCACGTAATCGCAGCCCCGCAGCATGGCCTCGCACTCCCGCACCAGCGTCTGTGAGGCAGTATTCAGGAAGCCGGTGTAATCATCCATGTAATCGGCCATCACAAAGAAGCCGTACCGCTCCCGGAGCCCGTCCGCAATCGGCCACCAGCTGGGATAATCCACGATGACGAACGCATCCGTGACCGCATAGCGGAACAATACCTCCTCGAGCTTTTCGCAGAGCTCCTTTCTGCCTTCCGGATGCTCGCCGAGATAGTATACGGCATCACAGGCCTTGCTCTGCAGGTTGACGACGTACCGGTTCCCTTCCTGCTGCACGCGGTCCGGTGCGGTATAATTCGCGTTGATATAGAAGGTCCGGTGCCCCGCCTTGGCGAACCGGTCCGCAAACTGCTGCGGCCTCTGATAACGGAAATCATAGTCAATGACGGAGAGCACGATGACATCTGCCTTTGTATAGCTCTGCTGCAGCAATGCCTTTGTCTGCCGGGTAAGGGTGAGCCGCTTTCCTTCCGTGCCCTGCGTGGTCAGGTTCCCCTGCTGCGCCTCCCCTGCTTGCCCAAAGCCTTGGCCTTCCGAACGTTTTTCCGGGATATATCCCACATCCACCAGATTCGCAACGTTCAATATGAAATTGTACCCGTCGTTCTTCGTGAATTCGCTGCGGTGGTGGAACAGGGCATTCCGGCAGATTTCACGGAAGGCTCTCCTCTCGGAGCTATTGCCCCGCAGGAATTGGTTGACGAACCGCAAAAGGGCACACAGCAGCCGGTAGCCGGTCTTTCGGTGAATTGTATAGCACAGGGACACCGCTGCCTGCATCCGCTGCTCCCTGTCAAGGAGCCTGCGCTCTGCCTCCTCTCCCTTAAGCGCTGCCGCGGTCTGCTCCGCATTTTCCTTTCTTAATGCGGCAACCTCCTGCTGCCTCTCAAGGACCTGCGCCTTTGCAAGGGAAAGCTCCGCCTCCATTCGGTCGCCTGTATCCTTCATCTGTCTCTGTGCGGCGTCAAGTCTCCCGGAAAGGTCGGTTAGAGAGCGCTCGGCTTCTTCCCTTGCACGGTCTGCCTCCGCAAGCCGGCGGCGCTCCTCCTCCAGTTCCTGCCGGGCGCGTGAGAGCGCATCGGAAACGGCTGCCAGCTGCTCCTTCTCCGCCTTTTCACGCTCCTTTTCAAGACGGGAAATGCGGTCTGCCTCCTCCTTTTGCACGCGCAGAAGGCCCGCCCCCGTATCCGCAAGAGAAACGAACCGTTCCTGCTCCCTTTCGTAGATCACAAGGCACTGCTCTCCCGGATAGAGGGTGCCGGGAATCTTCTCCGCGTCTACAATGTCATAATAGCAAACGTGGAAATCGCCCGGATATGCCGGGATCAGCTCCTCCCGGAAGCGGTACCGGTGTTCCTCGATCTTCAGCTTCTCCCGGTAAGGAACCAGCACCATCAGATACCGGTCCGCGACACCGGCGAGGTTTCGCAGAATGCTCCAGGGGTTACTGAAATGCTCCAGAACATTGGAGACGATGACCACGTCGTAGTGCCGGTTCAATGTCTCGGGCTGCAGCAGATCCCCCTGCCAGAAGCACAGCCCCGGATTCATCTCCCTTGCCTTGGCAACGGCCGTCTCCGAGAAATCCATGCCATCCACGGCAACGCCCAGCTCTTCGGTAAAGACCCTTGTCCCGTCGCCGAGGGCGCAGCCCATATCACAGACGCTGTATTCCCCGCCCCGTATCTCCGCTGCAATGGACGGCGGCAGCATATTGCATAAGAGCTGTGCAAAGAATGCGCTTTGCCGGTCCCCTGCATAGTCCAGCCAGTCCGTTTGAAATCTTTTTTCCCAATATTCCTTTGAATTGATCTCCATGTTCATTCTCACACCTTGCCCGCTCCCGAAAGCCTCACCTTATGCGTACCGGTTCCGCACCTGTCCCGGAGACTTCGCATCACACCTCTGTCGTTCCCCGGCGGTATGCCTCGCACACCCTGCCTGCCTCCCCGCACATCATGGCTTTTCCCTTTTCCAGCCAAAGCGCCCGATTGCACAGGGCTTCCACCTGCTCCATGCTGTGCGAGACCAGCAGTACCGTGGTGCCGGAGGCCATCAGCTTCCGGATATGGTCCTCACATTTCTGCTGGAAACGGAAATCCCCGACCGAGAGAATTTCATCGGCAATCAGGATGTCCGGCTCTACAACCGTTGCGATCGCAAAGGCAATGCGGGAAACCATTCCGGAGGAATAATTCTTGAGCGGCATGTCCAGGAACTCCCCGATCTCCGAGAAGGCCACGATCTCATCAAAGCGTTCCCGCAGAAAGCTCCTGGAATATCCGAGAACCGCTCCGTTCAGATAAATGTTCTCTCTTCCCGTCAATTCCATGTCAAAGCCGGCCCCCAGCTCGATCAGGGGGGCAATGATCCCGCTCGTCGTCACGGTCCCGGAGGACGGCTGCAAAACGCCTGCGATCATCTTGAGAAGAGTGGATTTGCCGCTCCCGTTGGAGCCCACGATGCCGAACACATCTCCCTTCTCCACCCGAAAGGAAACGTGATCCACCGCAATGAAATCCTTATAGAACAGCTGCTTCTTCGTCAGCTTCGTCAGATAGTCCCGGAGACTGTTCGTCACCTCCGAGGCCATGTTGAAGTGTCTGGAAACATCCTCTGCCACTACTGCATATTCCATAGATATCCTTTGCCTCTGCCCTTACCTCGGCTTCAACCTCTGCCTCTGCGGCTGCCCGCGGTTCGGAGCCCATCCGCAAGATCGCTGCCGCGCCGCTGCCGTATCGCTAAATGTACAGAATGAAGCTGTCCTGTCTGCGAAAGAACAGCGTTGTCCCAAGGCAGAACGCCGCCACTCCCCACAAAAGTGCACCGATGCTCATGGAGACGGACGGCGCTTCCCCGTACAGCAGGATCTGCCGGATCAATGCAATGTACAGATACATCGGATTGAACTTCATCAGCCGCTGCAGTCCCGGGGAAACCGAATCCAGCGAGTAGAAAACCGGCGTCAGATAGGTCCACATCATGAGGACAATGCCGTAAAGATATTGTACGTCCCGCATATAAACCTGGAGCAGTGCCAGAACATACCCCACCCCCAGCGTAAACAGAAACAGGGCGGCCAGAATAAGCGGAAGGAACAGGATGTTCGCCGTCAGCGGAATTCCGTAGAACAGGAAGACCGCCGCCACCGGCAGAAACGTCAGCAGATAATTGAAAAAGGAGAAGGCGACCTTGCTCAGCGGAAAAATGCATTTGGGGATGTATACCTTCCGGATCAGCTGCCCGGCTCCGACCACCGATACCGCCGCAGCCTGGGTTGCCTCCGCGAAAAAGCCAAAGGTCACCTGCCCGAGAATGAGATAAACCGGATAATGCTCGATGGAGAATCGAAAGATGTAGGAGAATACCGCCGACAGCACCATCATCTGCAGCAGCGGATTCAGCACAACCCACACAAGACCAAAATAGCTCCTGCGGTATTTCACGGCAAAATCCCGCCCCACCAGCTCATACAAAAGGAACCGGTGTCTTGTGAACACCCCGTACAGCTCCGTAAAAGGGGTCCGCTTCCTGCCTTCTGGCTGCGAGCAGCCGCTGTTTTCCTTTCCTTTGAACAACATTTCCAATCCTCTTATCTTCACCCGGCTCTTATCCACGCGGATGTCATCGTCCAGACATCATTGACCGGCTCTCACCCCCGCGGATGTCATCGCCCAGACATCATTACACGGCTCTCACCCCCGCGGATGTCATCGCTCCGATCGCATCATCTGAATGTCATTCGCCGGATATCATTGGCCGGATGTCATCATCTGATGAATGGACCGGTCGATTTCGTCTCCTCTGCAGGACCAGGTGTTCTCCCGCAGGAAGTCCTCCTGCTGCCGCCGCGTATATTTGGGCGGGAAGCCCTTCTGCCGCAGTGACTGCAGGAGCGCCGTCAGCTCCTTTGGTGTCCGATAGAAATAGACAAAGTCCCGGAAGCGCTCGATTTCCGGATATTCCGATGCAACAATGCACTTCCCGCAGCCGATGTATTCGTACAGCTTCACCGGATCCACCGCCAGCGTAATGTTGTTGACGACAAACGGCATGATCAGGCAGTCGGTGCTCTCTGCCGCCGCACGGATTCTCTCGTGTTCGATGACGCCCTCGGCGCGAAGGCGATCGCTCTCCGGCAGGCGTGTGCACACGGGTCCCCAGAGCACATAGGTGATGTCGGGGATCTGTGCGAGGCTCTCCAGCACCGCGGTCCAGTCGAACCATTCCGCGATGGTTCCGATGTACCCGATCCGGTACTCCTTCTTCCGCCCGGCCTCCTGCGGCAGCTGCGGCTCCTCCGCGTCGCACCCGTTCCGCAGCAGCACGGTGCGAACGCCCCGCTGCTCCAGTGCATCCTTCAGATATTGACTGCTGACAAAGATCCGATCGGCCCGTTTGAGGCATTTCTCCTGACAAAGCCCTGCATATTCCGCAGCGCGGGATGAGCTCTGCAGGGCCGGCACATCGTCCATGCAATCAAAGATGACCTTTCCCCGGTATCCCTCCGGAAGGTAGGCAATCAGCATGGGCGACGAGAGCCACACGATGTCGCAGGCCTCCGCCCGTCCCATATAGAGGCGATAGATCCGTTTCTGCCATCGCCGTATCAAGGCGCTGCGCTCCTGAAACGGCAGCTGCCAAACGGCCCGGCAATCCCCGGTTCGAGGCGTACGATATTGCTTCGCCCAGGGCCTGTGGAGATACCGCGGGTAAAGAACCCTCACGGAATACCGCCGGTCCAGCTCTCCTGCGATCCGGTGCGGACGCTGCGCAATCCACATCCAATCGCAATTCATCATGTACAGAATTCTCAACGGCTTACTCATGGCTGTTTTCCGTCAGCTTCGTATCCTCGGTTTCCATATGCAGGAAGCGCTCATCCCGAAGGGCCACCTCCTGTGCCAGCGAATCGACCCTGGCCCCAAGCGCCGAGATCTTGATGGCGTCGTAGAACACCTGGATCATCAGGAACGCGATCACAATCAGATAAACCAGGTTGCTGGGCGACATGATGCCCAGCCATGCACACAGGGCATAAATGATGTCCGGAAACACGCTGATGAGGATGAAGAAGGCTCCCATGAGGATCCAGACGATGCTGTCCTCCAGTCGCATGGCAGAGCGCCGAATCCGGTAGGCTGCATACAGCAGCATGAGAGCCGAGCAGCCGATCAGCATCAGTCGAAGGGATGCAGGCATTACAGAATCTCCTTTCTGCGGAACCATTGCAGAAACAGGATGGAGGAGCACACGCGGATCATATACCGCGCAATCGATACCGGGTTGAAATAGCTGTGCCCCGCCATCCGCTTGCGCATGCTCACCTGTACCTCCTCCACCCTTGCCCCGCACCGAATGAGATAGGCAATGGTGTCCGGTTCCGGGTCAAAATTCATATACTGGGCGTAGAATCGAATAATTCTGCGGCTGTACAGGCGAAGGCCCGACGTGGAATCCGTCAGCTTTGCGCCGGTCGTTCCAAGGATCAGAAGATCGATCAGGGTATTGCCCGCCGCCCGCAGGGAAAAGCTCTTCCTATCCTCCACATAGCGGGAGCCGATGACAATATCCGCGTCGGTTTCTTCCATTTTCCGCAGCAGCACGGCAATATACCGCGGGTCGTGCTGCCCGTCCGCATCGAATTGCAATGCGCAGTCGTAGCCGTTCCGGTAGGCGAATTTCATGCCGCCCTGAAATGCACCGGAGAGGCCAAGGTTCAGAGGCAGACTGAGAAGATTGTAGCCGTTCCTCTTGCAGATGGAGGAGGTGGTGTCCAGAGAGCCGTCATTGACCACAACATAATCATGCTGCGGATAACAGGCCTTCAGCTCCTCAATCACCGCAGCGATATTCTCTTCTTCATTGTATGCGGGTACGATGATCAACAGCTTCATACGGAATCGGTTCGCGCCTCCACAGCATTGCTGTTTTCTGCCTTCTGATAAAAATATGCGATCACCCCGGCCGGCCCCTTCGGCCAGAATTTCTCCAGCATATACCGGTCCTCCGCACTCCGCCCGGCATTTCCGATGAGCGCAGAGGTCGCCGAGGCCTCATGGATGCGGTGACCCACCAGCTGCTGCGGCAGATAGAGAAAGCTCCCCTTTTGGCGTGAGAGCTCCTCCCACAGCTGCCAGTCGATGTTGCTCTTCATGTTGTTCTGAAACGGGCGATTCGGGATCTGCCGCTTCACGTAGGTGACGGAGGGGCAGCAGATCGAATTGCCGAGGCAGAGGGCAAAACGCTTTGCCGCCCTGGTATGACGCAGGCATCTCCTTTCGAGAGGATGCAGCAGTCTCCGCTTGATTGCAAGATTTTCGTTGCTTCCGCACCTTTGTCCGTTCCGGATCTCGTAATAATCCGTGAAGGCGATGAGCACCGTCTCCCCCTCACGGCGGGCCTTTTCCAGCGCACATAAAACCTTTTCGGCATAGTCCGGCTCGTACCGGTCATCCTGATGCACCAGCGTGACATATTCCGCCTCGGAGGAGGAAAGGGCCGCATTCCAGTCGTTCCCGATGCCGCCGGCTCCGGTTCCATTCTCCTTGTAACGATCTTCGGAACGGTCCCTGCAATGCTCTCTGAAATCGTCCGCAGCATGGATCACGAGCGGCAGTCCGTATCGCTTTGCCAGCTCCCGCACCCCAGGGCCTGCTGCCGATGCCGAGATTATAATATCGGCAGGAACGGTCTGCGCCCGCAGAGAGAGGATGCACTCCTCCAGATAGGGACTGTCCCCGCAGGCGCATATTACAAACTGATGTCCCGGCTTCATGGCTGCAGACCTCCACTCACCGGAACTGCCGGAGCGTCCGCAGGATCCTGCGGAGGATGATCCGGCCCGCCGGAGACACCTCGTTCCTTCGAAGCGCCTCATAGGCCTCCCGGATGTTGCGTGCGTATCCGGCCATTCCGGCATTGCTGGTCCCGCCGTAATACATGTGGATCAGCTCCTCATGCACATAGGCGAGGCGATTGTCCGGATCCTTCAGCACGCGCACCATGAATTCATAATCCGACGAGGAGGCATAGGAAAGATCGTAGAGACCGTACCGCTCATAGACGGCTCGCTTGAGGTACATCGTGGGATGTGCCGGAAGCCATCCCTCCCGGATCGAGCCCTCACCCATGACCCATTTGCGGACCACGCGGTTTCCCTCCATATAGGCAAGATCCGCATGCGCGCCGATGCAATGATCGGCCCCGTACCGGGCATCGCCCTGATGAATCGCCTCCACCATGCGGCTGACCGCGTCTTTCCTCGTAAAAAGATCGTTGAACACCGCGATGACATCCCCGGTGGAGCGCCGGATCGCACGGTTCATTCCATCGTAAATCCCCCCGTCTTTTTCCGAGCGCCAGGAGATCACCGCCCCCCGGGATTCCTCCGCATACCTCCGGATCACCTCAACGGTCCCGTCCGTGGACAGCCCGTCCGCAATCACGATTTCCAGATTCGGATAATCCTGGGAGAGCGCACTTTGCAGGGTTCCTTCAATGTGCTCCCTGCTGTTGTATGTCGTCATGATCAGCGAAACCTTCTCCATCGTTCGCCATTGTCCTCTCTAAAACGCGGCCTTCCGGTATTCCTCTTCGAACGCCTCCGCAATCCGATCCCAGGTAAAATGCTCCTCTATGGTTCCGGCTGCGGCTGCTCCCATGGACCGCAATGCATTCCGGTCGGCGAGGAGCTTTGTAATCTCTTCTGTCCAGGCGCAGGCGTCAAATTCCGGAACGATGACGCCGCTCGTGCCGTTCTCAATCAATGTGGCGGAGCCGCCGTTGCGGCTGCTGACGGCCGGCAGTCCGCAATACATGGCCTCCAGGAGGACCATACCGAAAATATCATATTGCGTCGGGAACAGGAACAGCTCTGCCGCATGATAGAAGGCGGCCAGCTCCCTTTGGGCTGCCTTGGGCACGTACGTGACCGTCCCTTCCTCCAGCTCCGGCCGCAGCTCCTCCAGAAAGCGCTGCACGTAGGCCGCTTCCCCGCTTCCTATGATGGTAAGATGTACCTTCTCTTTTCTGCTGCGCAGTTTTCGAAAGACCTCCAGAAGGAAATAGACGTTCCGCCTCTCTTCGATCTTGCCGACATAGAGCAGCTCCCGCGCGCCTTCCCTTCCGTCGGTAACGTCCGGCTGTTCTTCCGGTTTCTCCGATGCATTGGCGCCGTCCGGCTCGCCCGCCGGTTTCCCCGTTGCATTGGCGCCGTCCGGCTCGCCCGTCCTTTTCTCCGGTGCATTGACGCGGCCCGGTTCTCCCGCTGTTTTTCCCGATGCAACGACGCGATCCGTCTGCAGGTTGTCGGTGTTGAGCCCCACGCCCACCGTCCGCACACAGGAAAAGCCCTTGCTCCGCAGGAATTCCGCGGCCATCTCGCTTTTGGCCAATACGCGCACCTTCTCATGCTGTCTTCGCGGCAAGAAAAGCGTGTCGAAAACGCGGCACTTCAGGTTATATCCCTTCGCATACGGGTTGTAATAGGGGCCGTGGTAAATCACGGTCGGAATCTGCTGCCTCGTGTACAGCTCCCAGCTCATGAGCTGGTCATACTCGTGTACCTGTGCCACATCATATTGCGGCAGAATCCGGCGCACAGCCGGCATGAATCCGTTTCGGAAAAAGGAGTACCCTTTGCACCGGTAGATCCGAAAGGTGTATTCCCGTCCGTCCTGTTCAAAGGTGCAGCACTCCTCACGGTCCGGATTCCTTCCGTTGTACAGCGCGATCCCGCAGGTGTGCCCCCGCAAGGTCAGCGCCTTTGCCAGGCCGATTTCCTGCACGTTGTAGCGATCCACATCCAGGATGTCCGGAAAGGTTCGAACAATCAGAATTTTCATCCTTTTTCCTGTCTTCTCCCTTCGAAGTGTCTTTCCCGGAAGCGTCGATCACGCCGGAAGCCGTAGCCGATGCGGCAGATGATGATGTCCAGCGAGACCTTGATCATATAGTAGACCGACCGCCCGAGGTTGATGGAGCTCACGCCGTGCTCCCTCTCCCGCATGACAACCGGAACCTCCGTAAGACGTTCCCCGCGCAGGACCGCATTGATGATGGCCTCCGGCTCCGGATAATCGGTTGGATACTCTTCGGCGAATTCCGCGATGCACGTTCTTCCCACCGCACGGAAGCCGCTGGTGACGTCATAAATCCTCTTTCCGCAGCAGAGACGGATCAGGCCGCTGAGAAACCGGATGCCGGTGCGCCTTGCCGCCGAGGATTGAAACCCTTCCCCGCTGCCCGCAATGAAGCGGGACCCGATGACATAGTCCGCTTCTCTCTCTTTGATGGGACGCAGGACCTCCTCCAGATAGGCCGGGTCATGCTGTCCGTCGCCGTCCATCTGAACGGCAATGTCGTAATCATGCTGCAGCGCATAGCGGTAGCCCGTCTGTATGGCGCCCCCGATGCCAAGGTTCGTCGGCAGCGTTACATAATGGAAGTCGCACGCGGCGCAAATCTGCGCCGTGCGGTCCGTGGAGCCGTCATTCACAATCAGATAATCGCAGCCGGGGCAGCACCGCTGCAGATTCCGGACGGTGCTCTCGATATTTCCTTCCTCGTTGTAGGCTGCTATGATCACCAGTACCCGCATCGGTTTCCCTGTCCCCTTCACTTTCACTTTCTTTTTTATTGAAACATTGTCAATCACATCCCGCCCTACGTCAACCCGTGCCGGCGTGCATGTGATATTTCTCGGCACACAGCCTGCCGTCTGTGTTATGATTCATCTGTATATCCGGCCGTTCACGGTCCGGTATTTCGATGGACAACCGTTATTTGCTGCGTCCTATGTCCGAGCGCTGCTGCCGACGCGGGGACGCTGCGATCCTATACCAGGAGTTTCACTATGCAGATCATCACAGGAGAATTGGAAGGAAACATTCAGGGATACCCGTTGAGCCGCTTTGGCGGAGAGGACAACATTCTGGCGGTGGATATCGAAACCACCGGTCTGTCTGCGCAGAAGCACCGCATCTATCTCATCGGCTGCGGCTATTGGGAGGATGACTGCTGGAAGCTGATCCAATGGTTCGACGATACCGGCGACGGCGAGGCGGACATTCTCACGTCGTTCCTGCTGTTCACCAAGAAATTCACGACGCTCCTGCATTACAACGGCCGGCAGTTCGACCTGCCGTTTCTCGCGCGGCGCATCGTATGGAACGGTCTGCAGGGAACACCCGGAGCGGAGAATTTTCCCTCTGCCATGAAGTCCCTGGATCTGTACCGCTATGTGAAGCCGTTCCAGCGGCTTTTGTCTCTGCCGAATTGCCGGCAGCAGACCGTTGAGCAGTTCCTTGGAACCGGCCGCACCGAAGCGCGCAGCGGAAGGGAGCTGGTCGACATCTATCTGGACTACATCTCCTCCGCGTCCATGCCGTCCTCTCCCGCCGCCGCGGCGGATGTCTCCTCGGAGAGCACGAAGCGCATCGATGCCGCCATGATCAACCGTCTCCTGCAGGAGCAGGCTCTGGCGAGCCATCGCCGGAAGGAGGCGAGAATGACGGCGGCGCCGTCCCCCATGCCGGCGCACGTGACCGCCGTGGACGCCCTTGGCTCTGCAGCGCCTTCTCCCGCGGGGGAGGAACCCACAGCCGCAGCAGGAGCTGCCGATGACGGTGCGGATGCTGCAGGAGACGTTCCTTTTTACGAGACCAACGATGCCGGATCCACCTATGCCGGCTTTGCGGATCTGCAGCTGACCGACCGCGCCTCCCGGCGCATGGCGCTCCTTACCCACAACCGCTGTGATGTTGCAGGGCTCATTGCCATGACGGCGGTCCTTGGCTGGAAGGATCTCCTCCAGGCACAGATTTCCGTACACAGAGCCCAGGCCAACACCTTCCGCGACGAGAACGGCGAGCCGCAGCAGGAGCTGATCCTCCACGGCTGCGCAGAGGGAATTTCCAGTGTCTCCTTCCGCACGCCCGTCACGACCTCCCGGGACGGCTGCTATTGCACCATCTCCGGCGATCGGATCACACTCAAGATTCCGATCTACAACGGCAAGCTGCACCATTATTATGCCAACTATCAGGATTACTATTATCTTCCCGAGCTGGACCAGGCCATCCACAAGTCCATTGCCACCTATGTGGACAAGAGCCATCGCCAGCAGGCAACGGCCGAGACCTGCTATACCGGGAAGGTCGGCACCTTCCTGCCGCAATGGGATAAATTCCGTTCGCCCTTCTTCATGAAGAGC
This sequence comes from Succinivibrio sp., assembly GCA_963591995.1. Lineage (GTDB taxonomy): Bacteria > Bacillota > Clostridia > Lachnospirales > Lachnospiraceae > CAG-791. Next base: position 41,801 of record CAVAUJ010000005.1, on the reverse strand, counting down.
GTCCGTGATAAGACCGCATGGTTCCCGTTCCTCCCGGAAATGAAGAAGGACAAGGCCTTCTTCGCCGAATACGCGACCTACGTATTCCGGCATGTTACAGAGCTGTAAGAGTTCCTTTTGCCCGGTCCCTCACCGTTCCGATCATCGCGCGACACCAAACGGGCAGCAGACGAAGAGTCTGCTGCCCGTTCGTTTTAATCCTTCCGCTTCCCCGGGGCCCGGCATCCCTTCCGCGCACCGTCTGCCAGTACGACAAGGCATACGTAAAACAATCCCATGTTGTAGATCATGTACCGCGTCTGCGGGAAAATAATCGCTCCGACAACCGCGGCATTCACCAGGGTTCCAAGGAGCACCAATGCCGCCAGAAGAGGACCTCCGCCGCACCC
>CAVAUJ010000005.1:0-41266 GCA_963591995.1 Succinivibrio sp. | reverse complement strand
CCCCCAGAAGCGCCGCATAGCAGATCCACAGCACCAGCGCCGCCCAGTTCAGCACCGTTCCCACCCGCAGCACCGTGTTGACAAAGCCCTTTCGCAGATTGTTCACCCACAGGTAGAGAAGGCGTCCCGGCTTCTGATGCACCAGCACGCTCTCCAGACTCCTGCAGACCTTGTCGGTCGCGACGGAGAACTGCATGGTCCCCGGCTCCAGCTCCGGATGGTGCTCTCTTACATAGGCATCGACCATAGGATCCAGCACCTCGAAGCCGATGATGTCATAGCTGTCCGCATAATGGGAGCACAGCTCCACCCAATTGGCAGCCGCCCGGCCCGAACCCCCGGCAGCGTCCTCCCGGTCGGCCTCTCCCATCACATCCGCGTAGCGCAGGCTCCGCTCCGTCAGCTCCTCCTCGATCTGCAGGAACAGCTGCCGCAGCTCCTTGGCATCCTCTCCGCCGAAGCGCTCGAAAAGCGCTGCATCCTCCTGCGTTGCCGTATAAAGGAGCGTGCTGTCAATCTTGTCCGCACTCCCCGTGTGGAAGGACCAGACACCGTGGAAGATCCGGTTGTAGCCGTGGCCGATGAGGAAAATCAGGGCACCGGCGGCGGCCACTGCCAGAAGATCCCTGCAGATCTGCCTTCCGGCGAGGTATCTCGCCCCCATTTTTCCGGCGCTCATCTTTCGGGCACTTCCCGGCGCAGTCTTCTCTGCCGCCTTTCCTGCCGCCCTCCCGGCGCGTCGCACCTCCATGATATCGGCCAGCAGGACGGCCGCCGTGAAAATCACCAGGGTAATCCCGAGCTGCTTATGATGCGAGGTGCACAGGACCATCATGCCGGTGGCCGCCAGCAGATACCGCCGCTTCCTCCCGGAAAGATACCGGTACAGGAACAACAGGAAAAAGATGTAGAACGCAATCCCGAAGCCCTCCGTCATGATGCTCTGGAAATAGGCTGACCCTCTCTTTGCGCCGAACCGGTTCAGAGCGTCCACTCCCCAGAGAATCACATTGGCCGCTGCCGCATAAAGGCTCCCGATCGCGTAGACCGTCTTTGCAAGATACCACACGGCAACCGCCATGACGATCGCCTGAACGACGATCACCGCCAGAAGATAGGCCGGCTCCTGTGCCGCGATCTTCCCGCCCTCGCGGTCTGTCAGATCCCAGCCGCTCACAAATGAGCCTTCGCCGACGATTCTGCGCATCAGCCACAGAAACGTGCAATAGGCCGGTTCTCTCGTATAATCCATTGTCGCATAGCTCTCCGAATCCCGGCACCATACCGGCCCGTCCCAGAGTGCAAAGCCAACATACAGAAAAAGGTTTGCAGCAAGGCAAAGCCCGCTGTAAACCCTCTCTTTTGTCCATCTGTGTTCTTTCATCTGCGTTTTCCTAGTGATCCGACCTTGCATACTGGTTCTTCATGTGATTGGTCGCATCGAAGAGGACCTCATCCAGGGCCTTGCCGGTCTCCTTTTGCAGCATCGCAGCAATCTCTTCGTTCGCTTTCTCACGCAGCGCTGCACGCCCGGCCGGATCTGCCTCCGCCCTCTGCAGCCTGTCATAGCGCCCGATCAGATTGTGTCCCTTGGACTGCACGGACAGCTGGTAATGCTCGATGTGGTTGAGGTTCTTGCCGTAATTGGCGTCTGTGAGTGCCTCAATGAGCCGTGCGGACCAATAGAAGCTGTTCGTTGTGACCTCCGCCGTTGTGTTCGACAGATATTCCGGCGTCACATCCACATTGGCATAGAACGGAACCGCTGTATTGAAGGCATTGGAGCCGAAGGCGAGCCATTCCACCGCCATGAAATCCTCCGGTACGTCCCCGCGCAGCTGAAGAATGGCGACGAAGTCCGTCCGGTTCACGCCAATGGAGCGGTATGCGCCTCGCATCGACGGATCGCCGTAGCTCCCGTACGGGTCGTACGGCGTACCCTGGTAATGGGAGGAGAGGACATATTTAACATCCTCAACCGTGACCTTCCGCTCCGGAACCATGCACCAGGGAATGTCATCCGAAAGCGGTGTGAAGTCGGCCTCCGGTCCGTCCCAGGTCACCGTGTGCGGATTGAAATAGCGCCCGATGTACCATGCGCGCGGTGTGTTGTAGACGTGATCCGCATCGTCGTGCGTCCCGAAGGCCTCTCTGGGATTCAGCAGCAGCTCCTCATCCTCTTCCTCCGGACGCAGCGTCAAATCCAGATGATTCTCCTCGATGAATTCCCGCAGATCCGAAGAGCACATGAACTCCCTCTGCTCTCCCAGTGCATCCTCCAGATCCAGCTCATCCAGCCCCAGCTGGTTGGGCATCATGACGTAGGCTTCGTCCGGCACTCTTCTGGCCATCCAATGGTGACCGCCGATGGTCTCCAGCCACCAGATCTCGTCCCTGTCCTGAAAGGCCATGCCGTTCATCTCATAGGTGCCGTATTGCTCGAGCAGCGCTCCCATCCGCCGAACGCCCTCCCGCGCACTGCGGATATAGGGCAGGACCAGCACCACCAGATCCTCCTCGCCGATGCCGCCGATGATCTCCGTACCGCCGTTTTGCTCCGCCGGAACATATTCCACCAAAGGATCTGCGCCAAGGACTCTTTCGTTCGCCGAAATCGTCTCCGTTGCCGTCATGGCAACGCCCGCCGCATTCACACCCGAGGCCGCCCAGATTCCCTTTCCTGCCACGGCATTGGGCACCGCCGTATACCGCATGGGATCCTCCGGAAGGGCAATGCGCACATGGGAGAGCACGGACACGTATTCCCGCGGCTGCTCCTCCGGCTGCACTACGACGAACTTCTTCGGCGTATAGTGTCCCGCACCGGAATCATCGTTGCGGGCGATCATGGTAGAGCCGTCATAGGACGCTCTTTTGCCGACCAGAATGGTTGTACAGGGCATAACTTCCTTCCTCCTTGCTTATTTCTTTAGAACTCCGTATCCTCCAGCTCCTGAAGCTCATATTCCGTCTGCTCGTTCTTGTTGAACTTCGCCAACAGCTCGTGGATCTTGGAGATCGGCGTCGACACATCGGAAATGGACGCATCATGATTGATAAAATCAATGATGTTGGCAAGATATTTGCCCATATCCGCAGAGGCGAACCATTTCTTCTCTGCCAGCAGCGGCGGCTGATAGGTCAGATTGGAGGTGATGACCAGGTCAAAATCTCCCTTCTCATAGGCCTCATCAAAGGCGTCCAGACCGTCCGTAAACAGGCCGAAGGTCGTGCACAGGAACACGCGTCCCGCATGCATGCGCTTGAGCTGGCGCGCCGTGTCCAGAATGCTGCCGCCGGAGGAGATCATGTCGTCCATGACGATGACGTCCTTCCCCTCCAGATCGCTCCCGAGGAACTCATGCGCCACAATCGGATTCTTGCCGTTGACGATGCGGGAATAGTCCCTTCTCTTGTAGAACATTCCGGTATCCACGCCCAGAACGCCGGCAAAATAAATGGCCCGGTCCAATGCACCCTCGTCCGGAGAGATCATGACGAAATGCTCCTTGTCCAGAATGACATCGGAGAAATTGTGTATGATCGCCTTGAGAAAAGGATAGGGCGAAACAAAATTGTCAAAATTCGAAAGGGGCGCTACGTTCTGGATTCTCGGATCGTGCGCATCAAAGGTGATGAAATTCTTGATCCCGAGATCCACCAGCTCCCGGAACATGTTGGCAGCGTCCAGCGATTCCCGTCCGGAGCGCTTGTGCTGTCTTCCCTCGTACAGAAACGGCATGATAACGGAAATTCTGGCGGCCTTTCCGTTGATGGCGGAGATGATGCGCTTGAGATCCTGAAAGTGATCATCCGGCGACATATGGTTGATAAAGCCGTTCATCTTATAGGTCAGCGAATAGTTGGTCACATCGGTCAGGATGAAGATGTCCTTGCCGCGGCAGGAGTCCTCGATCACGCCCTTTCCCTCGCCGGTGCCGAAACGCACGCATTCGGCTTTCATGCGGTAATCGTCGCGCACATATCCTGCAAAGGCGGGATCATCCTTCACGATGCTGTTGTAATTCTGCCGGAAATAAGCCAGATGCTCGTTCACGGATTCCCCCAGCTTTTCTGCGGACGGCAGGACCAGGAGCTCCAGCGGCGCGGCCGGGAGTTTGCGTTCCAACTTCTGATGCAGCTGCAATTCGGACATAAGGAGATCCTCTCTTCTTTTCGATTCTTCTTTCGTAATTGTTTCGCACCCACATCCGGATTTCCCTACGGAAAACCCGGATGTGGGTGGGCAGAGGTCCTTTGGACCTTGCCCACCTGCCGACTTCAATTATGAATTTGTCCGCACGCTGCCGATTCCTATTGAAATCGGCAGGTGCGAAACAGATTCAAAAAAACGGATAAACCGTTACACATTGTAATGTCTGTGCAAGGGAAGCGCAAGCTTCGCGGACACACACGGACCGCATAGAAGCGGATGCGCACGTGGGCCGCACAATACAGCGGAATTTCCCTGTGCGGCCGTTGGCCTCTACCTGCGGTAGGGAAAGGCATTGCGGATCCAGTGAAGGTGCGCTTTCCCGTCCGCTGCTCTCACGCCGACCACATCAAAGCGAACGGGCGCATCCTGCGGGATCACATGGATGCACCGGTAATAGTCCGCGGTCCGGCAGATCCTCTGCTGCTTGCGCGGTGTCACGGCTTCCTCCGGTGCACCGCTCCCTCTCCCGCGGCGCAGTTTCACCTCAAAGAAAACCAGCACCTCTTCGTCGCGGCCGATGAGGTCAATCTCGCCGCTTCGTCCGCTGCGGAAGTTGTATTCCAGGATGCGGACGCCGTGCTGCTGTAAAAAGAGCGCGGCAAGCCGCTCCCCCGCCGTCCCCTGCCGCCGAAGCTCTCCCCGCGCCATCTGTCAGTCCTTCACAAAGTGCGTGATGAAGCTGCGCCGATGAATGGGCGAGGGTCCGTAGGTCTTCAGCGCTTCGATGTGTGCCTTTGTGCCGTATCCCTTGTGCGATGCAAAGCCGTACACCGGGTAGGTGCGATCGTATTCCTCCATCAGCCGGTCCCTCGTCACCTTCGCGAGAATGGAGGCCGCAGCCACCGAAAGGCACCTGGCATCCCCCTTCACCACCGGGGCCTGCGGGAGCTCCAGCCCCGGAATGGTGACGGCATCGTTTACCAGTCCGTCCGGCGAACAGCCGCATTTCTCCGCCAGTCCGCCGACCGCAGCCCGCATGGCTTCATAGGTGGCCTGCAGAATGTTGATTTCGTCAATCCTCTCGGGGGAGGCGAGTGCGACATTCCAGGCAAGCGCCTCCCTTGTTATGACCTCATAGAGCTCCTCCCGCTTCTTCGCCGAGAGCTTCTTGGAATCATTGAGACAGAGTATGTCGTGATCCAAAGGCAGGATGCAGGCACCGGCCGCCACCGGTCCCGCCAGAGGGCCGCGCCCTGCCTCGTCCACGCCGCAGATCAGGAACCCGTCCGGGAGCACCGCCGTATGGAGCGCCTCACACATGATCTCACGTTCAAAGAAGCGCATGCCGGCCACCCGCTCCGCTTCCTGCTGCAGCCGCTCCGCTCTTTTTTGTGCCTGTTCTTCCTTTTTCGTCACGCGCCTTCCCCCTTTGTCCGCACTCCGGTCAGAGAATCTGCTTCCGGCCGGTTGCACCTGCAGCCTTCCCGGTCGCCTTTTATCGCCGCTGTACCGGTGACGGCCGAGGCTATTGAACGTCTCCCGTATCGGTGAGCAGACCGAACTTGCTAAAAGGATAGATTCTCACAAAGGCTCTGCCGATCAGCTCGCTTCGCTTGACGTTTCCCACGTCCGGATATCTGCTGTCCTCCGATACGTTGCGGTTGTCGCCCATGACAAAATACTCGTCGTCTCCCAGCTGGATTTCTTCTGCCGCAAGGCCCGCATATTCGATGGTTTCGTACCCGTAATGCTCCTCCAGCACCTCTCCGTTGATGTAGATATTGCCCTGCTCGTCAATCCGCACGGTTTCTCCCGGAAGGCCGATGATCCGCTTGATGAAATAGGTTTTTTCCGCATAGCGGTACGGAAAGATCACAATGTCGAACCGCTCCGGATCGTGAAAGCGATAGCTCAGCTTATCCGCGATCAGCTGATCCCCGTCCTCCAGCGTGGGATACATGGAGGAGCCGTTGACATCCGTCCGCTGCGCCACAAAGGTCACCAGGAGCCAGGAGAGAGCCACCACGGTGAGCAGCCACACAACCGTTGAGAAAACCTCTTTTCTTATGTTCTTCATTGTTTCTGCTTCACTCCTTGCTTCCGTGTCCGATCCGCATGCACATCCAGTGTCACCGCACCGATCCGGCCGGAGCGAAAATCGTCCAGCAGAAGGTGCGCCGCACGCTTCGGATCCGGCTCGCCGCCGCTTTTCAGGAGATTCCGGAGCGCTGCAATCCGGACCAGAATCTCCTGCAGCTCCCCGTCGCCGCGGGGCTCCTGCGCCGCAGCCGGCATCTCTTCGCCGGGAGCCTGCAGCACCTCCGGAGAATATCTTGCGCACAAAAGCTCCGGATACCGCTCCAGCAGAATCTCCAGCAGCCTTCGGGCCAGCTCCTCCTCGTCCAGAATTTCATCCCGGATGGAGCCCACCAGCGCCAGATGCACGCCGACCCTTTGGTCCTCGAACTTCGGCCAGAGAATGCCCGGTGTGTCCAGGAGCTCGAGACCTGCGAAGGAGATCCATTGCTTCCCCTTCGTAACGCCCGGCTTGTTCCCTGTTTTGGCGCTGGCCCTTCCGGAGAGGGAATTGATAAAGGTGGACTTTCCGACGTTGGGGATCCCGCAGATCATCGCACGCACCGGGCGGCCGATGATGCCGCGCTTTTTGTCCCGCTCCTTTTTGTCCTTCGTGATCTGCTGCAGCGCCTTCATCACCTGCTGGTTGGCTTTTCTGGTGCGGGCATCCACGGCGATGGCTGTAATGCCCTCCTCTTCAAATTCCCTTCGAAAGCGCTCCGTCTCCTCCGGATCCGCCAGATCCGCCTTTCCCAGAATGAGGAGCCTTTGTTTGCCCTGCGCCAGCTGTCCGATGTCCGGATTCCTGCTGGAGATGGGCACCCTCGCGTCCACAAGCTCGATCACCAGATCCACCAGACGCACGTTCTCCTGCATCATGCGTCTGGCCTTTGTCATATGTCCCGGATACCATTGATAATCCATATTGCCTCACTGCGGGCGATGAAGCCCGGATCCTTCCGCCGGCAGAGCCAGCCACACGTGTCCGATGATCGTATCGTCCTGTACCAGTCCGATGCCGGCCGAGCGGGAATCCTCGCTCTCTCCCGGGTGATCTCCGATCACAAAAAACTCTCCTTCATCCAGCAGGATCAGATCCTCCGCAAGCCCTGCCTCTGCGATCTGCGTATGCTCCGTCGACCAGGAGGACGGAACGCCGTTGATCAGCAGAACACCGTTTACGATCTGCACCGAATCCCCGGGAATCGCCACCACTCTTTTCACCGAAGGGTGCAGCGTCTCATCGCCTCCCGGATAGAATGCGATGATTTCTCCCCGGTCGGGAGAACCCATTCGATAGCTGATGGTGTTCACCAGAACGTTCTGCCCCGCCACCAGCTCCGGTTCCATGGAATTGCCCAGAACACTGACCCGGAAGCCCATGCATCGGAAGAAAACCACCGACAGAAAAACCGCGATTACCGTATAGATTCCCCACTGCAGGAATTCCAGAATACGATCTCTGCCGGGTGTGGCCTTATCCTCGTAAAAGGAGAGTCCTGTGGAATAACGACTTCTCTTCTTCCTCTTCATAACCTTCCCCCGGATGGAAACCGGCAAACCGATGAACCGATGAAAAAGAAAGCCGCACTGACAATGCAGTGCGGCTCATATCTGTGTTCCAGCGAAAATTATCAGCGAATCTGTTCCTTAACCTTCGCCTTCTTACCGCTGAGCTTTCTGAGGTAGTTCAGCTTTGCTCTTCTGACCTTACCATAGCGGACAACCTCCACCTTCTCAACGTTGGGGGAATACAGAGGCCAGGTCTTCTCCACGCCGATGCCGCTCGACTCCTTGCGTACCGTGAAGGTCTTGCGGCTGCCGGTGCCCTGAATCTTCAGGACGGTGCCCTCGAAGATCTGAATTCTGGAGCGCTTGCCCTCCTCGATCCGGTTGTGTACGCGGACGGTATCACCTACGTTGAACTGGGATACCTCCTTCTTCTGGCTCTCCTCGATTTCGCGGATAATGCTCATGTTATTTCTCCTTTTCTGGATGTTCTTGCCCAATGCTCCGGGGCAGAGGACCATCTCCTAACCTAATAATACATATAATACAAATCAGCTCTGTCATGCAATGCCGCAGCTGCACAACAAGCGTCATCATAGCACATCATCACTTCCTGCGCAAGACAGTGTTCTCATTCCGATGTGCCTGCATCCAGGCATCGTACAGCTCCGGCCGCAGCCTTTTCGTTCGCTCCAGGGACTGCTCCAGCCGCCAGGCATCCACCTTCGCATGATCGCCGGAAAGCAGAATCTCCGGAACCTTATGTCCCATCCATTCCTCCGGCCTTGAGTATTGCGGATACTCCAGCAGACCGTTTTGAAAGGAATCCGTTTCCGCCGAGACCTCGTTCCCCAATACGCCCGGAACCAGGCGGGATACCGCATCCACGATCATCATGGCGGGGAGCTCGCCGCCTGTCAGAACGAAATCGCCGATGGACACCGGATCGGTCACAATCTCGTCCGTGACGCGTTCGTCGATGCCCTCATAATGACCGCACAGAAGGATCAGATCTTCCTCCCGCGAGAACTCCTCGGCCATCTTCTGATCAAACGTTCTTCCGACCGGTGTGAGATAGACCACTCTGGTTCTGTTCTGCCGCCCGGAATCCACCCGCGCAGACGCGCAGACCGTACAGTCTGTCGCATCCGCATTCTCCTGCGCAGACGCGCAGTCGGCGGACTCTGCCGCTCTTCTCTCGCGGATTTGCTGCTCCACAGCCAGCCAGGCGTCGTACACGGGCTGTGCCTGCATCAGAAGTCCCGCGCCGCCTCCGTAGATGTAATCGTCCACCTTTCCGTGCTTGTTGGTCGTGTAGTCCCGGATGTTCACGGCATCCACGCGAATCAGGCCCTTTTCCATGGCCCGCGCCAGAATGCTGGTGTTCAATCCGTCTCTGACCATATCCGGAAAGAGCGTTAGGATGTGAAAATTCATTTCTGCTGAAGCTCCCTCAGTCCCGGCAGCAGATGCACCGTCATGAATCCCTCTTCCGGCTTCACCTCCAGGATGCATTCATAAGTGGCCGGAATCAGAATTTCCTCTCCGTCCGGTGTGTGCACCTCATAGACATCGTTGGCCCCGGTCTGCAGCACCTCGGTCAATGTCCCGAGGACGCTCCCGTCCTCCTCCCGTACCGAAAGGCCGATCAGATCCGGAATGTACCAGCGCCCTTCCGGGAGCGGCACGGCATCCTTTCGGTCAATCATGAGCGGAAGATTGCGGTAGAGCCTCGCCTCCTCCGGCGTCTCGATGCCGGAGAGGTGCAGGATCACGAACTTGCCCTGCAGACGCACATTGCTGACGGTATGCTCCGTTGTCTTCTTCCGAAACGTGAGGAAAACCTTTTCGAGCCTGCGGAACCTTTTGGGATCGTCCGTAGTGGGGAAAACCTTTACGTCGCCCTTTATTCCGTGGGTGCCTGCGATGACGCCGACCTGAAACTGCTCCGTCATTCCTGCCTTTACTCCTGAATTTCTCTGTCAGCCGCAGCTGCATCATCTGCCTTCAGCAGATCCGTGGAATCGATGTTCACATCAACCATCACGTTCTGGCTGGTGGCCGCCGCCTTGACAACGGTGCGGATCGATTTTGCAATCCTACCTTGCCGGCCGATGACCTTTCCCATATCCGCAGGGGCTACATACAGATCGACCTTGATGACCTTCCCTTCGGTTCTCTCTCTGACTGCAACCTCCTCCGGATGTTCCACCAGAGCCTTTGCAATCACTTCAACCAGTTCCTTCATCATCGAATCCTCTTTTCCGGTTGCCAGACACTGTTCCCAAGAAAAGTATCGATCAGTTGGCCTTTGCTGCGTTCTTCATCAGCTTCTTCACAACATCGGTAGGCTGTGCGCCCTTCTTGATCCAATCGTTGGCCTTCTCCAGATCCAGCTTGATGGTAGCGGGCTCTGTGTTGGGATCATAGTAGCCGATGGAATCAATGGCCTTGCCGTTTCTCGGAACGGAAGCCTCCTGTACAACGATGCGGTAAATCGGAACTCTCTTCTCGCCGATTCTTGCAAGTCTGATCTTAACCATGGTTTTTTCCTCCTCAAAATGAAAAATAAAGTTTCTGTCTATATGCCTGTCCAGTTCCTGTCAGGTCTTTATAACACAGACCGTTTTGTCTGATGTTACCACGTTTAAAAGGGGAAGCCTCCCCGTTTGCCGAAGCCGCCCATGCCGGGCATTCCGCCGCCGAAGCCGCCGGCTCCGCCAAAGCCCCCGAAGGGATTGCCGTGGCGGCGCTTCTTCATGCCGCCCATCTTTTTCACCAGGTCCTGCATCTGCTTGAACTGCTTGATGAAGCGGTTGACATCCGCAATGTCATTTCCGGAGCCCTTGGCAATGCGGTATTTGCGCTGGGGCGTGAGGAGCTTCGGATTGGCCCGCTCCTGCGGTGTCATCGACAGGACAATGGCTTCCATTCTCGCCATCTTCTTTTCGTCAATGGCTCCCTCCAGCTGGTCTTTGCTGATTCCCATGCCGGGCATCATTCCCAGAATGCTCGAGAGGCCGCCCATCTTCCGCATCTGGTTCATCGACTCAAGGTAGTCATTGAAATCAAACTTCCCCTTGCCGAGCTTGCTGGCCATCTCGCGGTTCTTCTGCTCATCCTCCTCGGTCTGGTTCTCCTGTGCCTTCTCAATGAGCGTCAGCACATCTCCCATGCCGAGAATCCGGGATGCCATGCGGTCCGGATGGAATTGCTCCAGATCCGAGAGCTTCTCCCCCATGCCGACAAAGAGAATGGGCTTGCCGGTCACCGCCTTGACGGACAGGGCCGCACCGCCTCTGGTGTCGCCGTCCATCTTCGAAAGGATCACGCCGTCGATTCCGACCTTTTCTTCAAAGGTCTTCGCCACGTTCACGGCCTCCTGACCGGTCATGGCATCCACCACCAGAATGGTCTGATGTACGGTGACGGCTTCCTTTATTCTCTGCAGCTCCTCCATCATCTCTTCATCAATCTGAAGACGTCCTGCCGTATCCAGGAAGAGCACATCGTAATGATTCTTCTCGGCGTGCGCATAGGCTGCCCTGGCAATATCGACCGGACTCTTGGAGTCGCCCATTTCAAAAACAGGCACGCCGACCTTTTCGCCGTTGACCTGCAGCTGCCGGATTGCACCCGGGCGATAGACGTCCAGTGCTGCCAGCAGCGGCTTTTTGCCCTTTTTCAACAGCTTCCCCGCCAGCTTCGAAGCCGTGGTCGTCTTACCGGAGCCCTGCAGACCTGCCATCATGATGACGGTGATCGCCTTGCCCGGTGCAAAGGCCAGCTCCGTCGTCTCCGATCCCATAAGGGAGATCATCTCTTCGTTGACGATCTTGATGACCTGCTGTGCCGGATTCAGCCCGTTCATGACGTCCGAGCCGATGGCCCGTTCCTGAATGGAAGCAATGAACTGCTTCACCACGCGGAAATTCACATCCGCCTCCAGGAGCGCCATCTTCACTTCCTTGAGGGCTTCCTGAACATCCTTCTCTGTCAGCTTTCCCTTGCCGCGGAGCTTGGCAAAGGCGCGATTCAATTTCTCCGATAAGCTCTCAAATGCCATAGGTATCACAGCTCCCCGCGAATCTGGTCAATAAGTTTCTCGATTCCGGCTGCCGCCTCCGAATCCTGCAGTTCCTTTGCCGCTTCCGTCAGCCGGTCACATCCGCTGCGGATTCTCCGAAAGCGTTCGATCAGTCCGAGGCTTTTCTCGTAGCCGCGCATCTGGGCCGTGGCACGGCGCACCAGATCGGATACCGCCTGTTTGCTGATGCCCTTCTGCTCTGCCACCTCATTGAGGGACAGGTTCTGGTATGCCACCAGCTCGTAGATTTCCTGCTGGTGCTCTGTCAGCAGGCAGCCGTAGAAATCATACAGCATTCCCTGCTCCACCATCTGTTCTACAATCTGTTCCCGGACCGGCTTCTCCATGTATTCTCCCGCTGCTCTGCAAACGCACGAAGCGCACCTGACTATACTACACAGGGCCCGCCCGTGTGTCAAGTGTATTTTCTTGACACACGGGCGGGCCCTGCTGCGATTATCACGGCACACCCACCAACTGGGCGACAGGGTGGCGGAGAATGTCCGCAATTCTATTTTTCCAGTGAAAGGCTTGCGTCCAGCCCGACCTCGTTCGAAATCCCCTGAACGGTTCCCGTCGTTGCATACTGCCACATGCTGAAGCGATACGGGAAGTACAGGCCGGCTCCGGTGTTCGCAATCCATTTGTCGTAGTTTTCGAGCTGCTCCAGCTCCAGGTTCATCACAAACGACGCAAGATTTCCGTAGATCATCGTCTGGTATCCCGCATCCTCCACCGCCCGGCAGAAGGCGGAGACGTACCCGGTCCATTCGCTTTTGGAAATTGCCGCCGTGCCGTCCTCGTTCTGGTACCGATTGGCCCAGACCGCAACCGGATAGGTGATTTTGTTCTTGTAATCCGAGAGGCGCTCGATCAGATGCCGGGCCTCCTCCTTGGCCTCTTCCCGGGAGTTGGCACCCAGCGTGTAGTAGATTCCGACGTGCAGGCCCGCTTCATAGGCCCCGGCAATGTTGTCCTCCGTCCTCTCATCGTCACGGATCTCCTTGCCGCCCTTGCCGTCCGCATCCGTGAGGCCGCCGGCACAGATCATCACAAAGCCGATGTCATCCTCCGCCACAGCCTTCCATTCGATGTCGCCGTTTTTCTCCGATACGTCGATGCCGGACTGGAGACTGACCTTATCCTTTCCGCCGTATTGCAGCCGTCCGTCGTCGCTGAGTGAGAAATCGTCCGAGGCAAAGCTGTTCTTCTGTACGGAGTTCAGCGTGGGATAAAAATAATACTTGCCGCCGCTGACCACCACCACATCATCGTCGAAGAGCTTTCGCAGCATCGATGCCGTGCCCCCGCCGGATTCCATGTCCGACTGGATCTGCATCTTCAGCTCGTTCTGCTCCCGCGCAGCACCTTCCTTCCTCGCTGTCTCCTCCCTCTCTTCCACCTCCTCCTCTGTATAAAGGGTCTTGGCGGTGCCCTCCAGCGCATCCAGGCGCTGCGCGAGTCTTTGCTGCTCCTGCAGGGCGGTTTTCTCCCGATAGAGGAAGAAGGCCGAGCTCCCCAATGCAACCAGGGTAACGGTGCACAGCAGAATCACATTCAGCTGATATACCAGGTGCCTTCCTCCCGGATTCCTGCCGTTGTTTTTCTTCGACGCGGTTTTGCCCGAGGTGCCTTTGTTCTGGGTGGTTTTGTTCGAGGTGATTTTGTTCATATCAGCGCCCGTTCTTCTCATTCTGCTTGGCAGCAAAAAATGCCCAGGGATCCTCTTCCTCTTCTTCCGTTGTTTCCGCTGTCTTCTGACCGTCGCCGGGGTCTTCGGATCCGGCGCTCTCCCGCTCCGCTGCGTCGGCCGCATCCTCACCGCCGGCCTCTGCCTCCGCATCGAAGAGTGCCCGGACGAATTCGTCCGGATCAAAATGCTGCAGATCCTCCAGCTGTTCCCCGACCCCGATGTATTTCACCGGAATTCCCAGCTCCGCTTCGATGGCTACCGCAATGCCTCCCTTGGCGGACCCGTCCATTTTGGTCAGGATAATGCCGGTGAGCTCTGCCGCCTCGGAAAATTCTCTTGCCTGCGCCAATGCGTTCTGACCCGTTGCCGCATCCAGCACCACCAGATTCTCTCTTCTCGCCTCCGGGTATTCCCGGGAGATGATCCGGCCGATTTTCTCCAGCTCGTGCATCAGATTCTTCTTGTTGTGAAGCCTTCCGGCCGTATCACACAGGAGAATGTCCGTATGCCTTGCCTTTGCCGCGTTTACGGCATCGAACACGACGCTGGCGGGATCCGCGCCCTCCGCTCCGGAGATCATTTCCACGCCTGCCCGCTCGGCCCAGACCTTCAGCTGATCATAGGCCGCCGCACGGAAGGTGTCGGCCGCCGCGATCAGAACCTTTTTGCCCTGCGCGCGGTAGGTGGCTGCGAGCTTCCCCACCGATGTCGTCTTTCCGACGCCGTTGACGCCGATGATCAGGACCACCGACGGTCCCTCCTCAAAGGCATAGGCATCCTCTTCCACATGCATCTGCTCCCGGATGTCCTGAATCAGCAGCTGGCGGCAGTCGGCCGGCTCCTTGATGTGCTGCTCCTTCACCTGCAATCGCAGCTGCTCCAGAATCCGGTCGGTGGTCTGCACGCCCATGTCGCCCATGATCATGATTTCCTCGAGCTCCTCGTAGAATTCATCATCAATGGCGGCATGACCCGTGAACACCTGGTTCATGCCGGACACAATGTTGTCCCGTGTTTTCGTCAGTCCGTTTTTCAAGCGGGCGAAAAAGCCCTGTTTCTTTTCCTGTTCTGCCATAGCTCTCCTAGGAGGCCAGCTCCTTTTCGTCGATCAGACTTACGGATACCAGCGTAGAAACTCCCTTTTCCTGCATCGTGATGCCGTAGAGCCGGTCCGCCCGGTCCATGGTGCCCCGTCTGTGGGTGATGACAATGAACTGTGTGTTGTCCGTGAGCTTGCGAAGATAGTCCGCATACCGCACCACGTTGTTCTCATCCAGCGCCGCCTCGATCTCGTCCAGAAGACAGAACGGCGAGGGCTTTAAGTTCTGGATGGCAAAGAGCAGGGAGATGGCCGTCAGCGACTTCTCTCCGCCCGACATCTGCATCATATTCACCAGCTTCTTGCCCGGCGGCTGTGCGATAACGCGCACGCCGGCCGTGAGAATATCGGCGTCCTCCATGAGCTCAAGCCGGCCGGAGCCGCCGCCGAAGAGCTGCTTGAACACCTTGTCGAATTCCGTCTGGATTCTGGCAAACTGCTGCCGGAACTGCTTGCGCATCTGCACATCCAGCTCCTCGATGATCTTCTCCAAAGATGCTGCGGCGGCCGTCAGATCGCCGTGCTGCTCCTTCAGGAAGGTGTAGCGCTCCTTCACCTCCTGGTACTCCTGAATGGCATTGACGTTGACGCTGCCAAGGCCGCGGATCTGCTTCTTCAATTCCTCCGCCCGGTTCCGCATGCCGGGCAGATCCGTCATGGTGTCGTCCCTTCTCTCTGCGGCCTGGGAAGGCGTCAGCTCATATTCATTCCAGAGATAGTTGATCTGGCGCTCCATGGTCTCCTCGGTCTTGGAAGAAAGTTCTCCCAGGCGGAAGACCTCCTTGTCCAGCCGCGCCTTCTCTTCCGAAAGCTGCTCTCTTTCGGACAGCGCCTCTTTCTGCTCGCTGCTCAGCTCCGCCTTCTTCTGCTGACTGCTCTGCAGGATCTCCTGCTGCTCCGAAAGATTCGCCCGGGCACGCTCTGCGGCCTCCCGGAGGCTCTCAATGCTCTTCTTCTTGTCCGCAATGTCCTGATTGCCCGAGCGGATGCTGGTGCGGATCTCCTCCAGCTCCGCCTGAAGCCTTCGGATCTCTCCCTCTACGCGCTGGAGCTCCTGCTCCTCGAATTCCTGCTTCTGCCGTTTTTTCTGCAGCTCGATGTCCCATTGCTGCACAACGCTCTGCCGTGCATCCTCGTCTTCCCGAAGGGCATTGATGCGCTGCGTCAATTCCGCAATGGCAGTCTCCGCTTCCTGCGCCGTCTCCTCCGAAGCGGCAAGCTGTGCCTGAATCTCCGCCTCCTCGCGCTCCAGATCCTGTCTGGTATCCTCGATGGAGAGGTTTTCCTCCCGCAGCGCTTCGTACCCTTCCGCAGATTCCTTTTTGCGCTGCTCCTCCGCATGGATGTTCATGCGGGCTGTATTCTGTTCAATGAATTTGGCCTGCAGCTGAACCCGCACGGATTCCTGTTCGGCCCGGAGGCGGTTTCTCTCCTCCTTAGCTTTGGCAATCTCGTTCTCGAGGCTCTCGATGGTGCTCTTGATCTCTTTGACGTGCTTTTCCAGCTCCGCCATCTCACGCCGTCTTCCCAGAAGGTTGGAGCTGTTCCGGAAGCCGCCGCCGCTGATCGCACCGCCCGGCATGAACATCTCGCCCTCGAGGGTCACCATTCGGATTTTCTGCTGGTATTTGCGGGAAATCTCAACGGCATGATCATATTGATCCACCACCAGAACGCGTCCCAGAAGGGATCTTGCAACGTCCCGGTACTCCGGCGCGGTCCGAACCAGCGTGTCGGCAAGGCCGATGACGCCGCGCTCCTTCAGCGCTCCCATCATCGTAAAGCCCTGTCCGCCGCGGATGGCCGTAAGAGGCAGGAAGGTCGCACGACCGGCCTTTTCTCTCTTCAACAGGCCGATCATCCGTTTCGCCGTGCTCTCGTTGTCCGTCACAATGTTCTGGATGCTGCCGCCGAGCGCCGTCTCAATGGCGGTCTCGTATTTCGGCTCGGTCTTGATCAGATCCGCAACAACGCCGATAAGCCCCGGCTCGCGATCCTTCTGCTCCATGACCCGCTTGACGCTGCCGCCAAAGCCCTCGTAGCGCTCGGTCAGATTCGCCAACGCGTCCAGTCTGGATTTTTCCTGATGATACTGTGCCTGCGCCGCCCGAAGCTTCTCATCCGATCCGGTAAGAACCCCCTTGCGATCGGCGATCTCCTTCTCCAGCGCCTTTTGCCGTTCTCCGAGGGTTGCCGTTTCCCCCGCCACCCGTTCGAAGATTCCGCGCAGGTTTTCCAGATTCCGATCGTGCTCCGCCTCATCGCTGGAGGCGCGCACCAGCTTCGAGGTCAGCTCCGACTTGCGCAGCTCATATTGCTCTCTGCGGGTGTTCACCGCAGCCATTCTGGCCTTGATGGTGCCTCTGCTGTTGATGGTTTCCAGGAGTGCCGAGCGTCTGCTGTCCATTTCCTCGTTCAGCCGGCTCTCCTCCTTCTCCACGGCCTCGAGCTCTGCCCGGGCCGCATCCCTCTTCTCCCCGAGGGACCTCATTTCCGTGTCGATGCCGTCCTTTTCCGCCCGGATCCCGGAGCATTCTCCGTTCCTCTCCTCCAGCTGTCCCAGCACCGACTGCTCGCGGGTCTGAAAGTGTCCGGCATTGCCCGTCATGGAGCGGATGGATTCCTCCGCCACCTTGATCTGCGTCTCCAGCTGGTTCTGCAGCACATTGCTGCGGGTGATCTCATTCCTCGCATTTTCCAGGACCGACTCCACGCTCTCCAGCTCGGTACCCAGCCGTTCGTAGTTCTCCCTGGACGTCTCGTATTGCTGCTGCGTCCTGGACAGATCGTTCTCCGCATTCTCCAGATTCTGCTTCAGCTCCTCCAGACGGGTCATGGTCTCCTTGTTCTGCACAAGGAAGAGATTCACGTCCAGATTCATCAGTTCTTCGTGCGCCTTCAGATAGATCTGCGCCTTTTCCGCCTGCCGTTCCAGAGGTCCAACCTGACGCTCAAGCTCCGAGAGAATGTCGCTGACGCGCACGAGATTGGCCTTTTCGTTTTCGAGCTTTTTCAGGGAGGCTTCCTTGCGGCGCTTGAACTTCACTATGCCCGCCGCCTCGTCAAAGAGCTCCCGGCGGTCCTCCGGCTTGTCCGAGAGGATTCTCTCGATCTGACCCTGCCCGATGATGGAATAGCCTTCCTTTCCGATCCCGGTGTCGTAGAACAGCTCCTGTACATCCCGCAGGCGCACCTGTACGTTGTTCAGAAGGTATTCGCTCTCGCCGCTTCGGTACAGGCGCCTTGCCACCGTCACCTCCTGGTAATCCACCGGCAGCTTGTGGTCGGCATTGTCAAAGGTGATGGCTACGTAGGCGGAGGAAAGGGGCTTTCGCACCTCGGTTCCGGAGAAAATAACATCCTGCATTGAGCCGCCGCGCAGCTGCTTTACTCTCTGCTCACCCAGCACCCAGCGCACGGCATCCGCAACATTCGATTTGCCCGAGCCGTTCGGCCCTACAATCGCCGTGAAACCGTTATGAAAATCCAGCTTGATCTTGTTCGCAAAGGACTTGAAGCCCTGAATTTCTATACTCTTTAAATACATTCGTTATCCTTGGTTTCCTGCAGGGCAAGGAGCACCTCATAGGCGGCATTCTGCTCCGCCGCCTTCTTGGACCGGCCGCTCCCCTCCGACTTCACCTGCCCGTCTATGCAGGCATTCACCCGGTAGATTCTGTCGTGGCAGGGTCCCTCCTCGCTCACCAGCTCGTAAGAGAGCTTGCGCCCGAATTTCTGGCAGCGCTCCTGCAGAATGGACTTCGCATCATAGAATAAGAGCTTTCCCTCCAGATCCGACAGAATGAACTGCATGATAAATGCTCTGGGCGCCGTCACGTCACGACTGTCCAGATACATTGCGCCGATGATGGCCTCCATGACATCCGAGATGATGGATGCCTTTTCGCGGCCGCCGCCGCTCTCTTCTCCCCTTCCGAGACGAATGAACCGCGGCAGCTCCAGATCCTTTGCGCAGAAGGCCAGTGCCGGCTCGCACACCAGCGAGGCGCGGATCTTGGTCAGCTCACCTTCTCCCTTTCCGGGATACTTGCCGTAAAGGAATTCACTGGAAACCATCTCCAGCACGGCATCGCCCAGAAATTCCAGCCTCTCGTAATCCTGATAGCGGCGAATCTTCTGCTCGTTGGCATAGGAGGTGTGCGTCAATGCGCACTCCAGAAGGTATCGGTCACGGAAGGTGTAGCCGATGCGCTTCTCCAGTTCCTTTGTCTCCGGGCGCTTTTGTTCCGTCATTCGTTTCCTTTCATTGTGCACCGCATTGCTGCGCTGCGCGCTCAATCGTTCTCACCGGATGCTTTCTTGATCAGCTCCAGTGCTTCTGCGACGGTTGTGATGCTCTCCGCCTGTTCCTGCGGCACGGAAATGCCGTACTCCTCCTCCATGCCCATCAGAATCTGGTACAGATCCAGAGAATCCGCTCCCAGATCGTCCGTAAAGGTGGTGTCCGGTGTAATCTCATTCGGGTCCACATTCAGAACATCGGCAATGATGGCTGTCAGCTTCTTCATATCCTCGTCCATGATCGTCCTTTCTGCCGCAGCCTCGTCTGCGGCAACGCATTTATCTTTGGCCTCTATCTTTGGCCTTTATCTTTGATCTTTACCTTTGGTCTTTACCTTTGGTCTTTACCTTTGGTCTTTACCTTTGGTCTTTACCTTTGGTCGTCCTGCGGCTTCGTGCGGTCGACCAGATGCATCCGTTCCTTGAATTGTCCGTTGATGTCCGCCTTCTGGAAGGTAATGCATTGCGCAATGGAATGCCGGACCTCGATGGCATGGGCGCTGCCGTGGGTCTTGACAACGAGCCCCGTCAAGCCCAGAAGCGGTGCGCCGCCGTAGGAGCTGGCGTCAAATTTCCGAAGGACGGTTTTCAAAGAGGGCTTGATCAGAAGGCCTCCCAGCTTTCCCATCGTGCTCGAGAGCAGCGCTCCCTTGATCTCATGCAGAAGCGTAGAGGCCACGCCCTCATACATCTTCAAAATGGCATTTCCCGTGAATGCGTCGCAGACGACAACGTCCGCCGCCCCCGCCGGAATGTCTCTTGCCTCAATATTCCCCACAAAGTGAATCACACCCTGCTCTCCGAGCTCCTTCAGCTGCGGATAGGTTTCCTTCACCAGCGCGTTGCCCTTTTCCTCCTCCGCGCCGATGTTGAAGAGTGCCACGCGGGGATTCTTCACGCCGACGACGTTCTCCATATAAATGGAGCCCATCTGGGCGAACTGCACCAGCTGGGAAGCTCTGGCATCCACATTTGCTCCGCAATCTATGAGGAGCACCGGTCCCTTTGCCGTCGGCATCAGCGGCGCCAGCGGCGGCCGTTCGATCCCCTTGATCCTGCCGACCAGAATCTGTCCTCCCACCAAGGTGGCGCCGGTGGAGCCGGCCGTCACAAAGGCATCTGCCTCCCCGCTGTGGACCATCTTCATTCCGCGTACAATGGAGGAATCCTTCTTGGTGCGGATGGCATTCACCGGAGGCTCCGCCATCTCAATGACCTCCGTCGTCGGAATCAGCGTGATGCGGTCCCTCGGATACTCATACCGTGCAAGCTCTGTCTCCAGGGCCTTCTCGTCTCCCAGAAGGAGCACCTGCACCTGATCCAGCTCCTTGACGGCCTCCACCGCCCCCTTTACGATTTCACCCGGCGCATTGTCTCCGCCCATGCCGTCCAGGGCAACACGGATGCGTCCCTGATATTGTTCCGTATTCTGTATTTTATCCAAATGAGTGTCCCCCGTTCTGTGCATAAATGCCCGAACATAGTCTTTACAGTAACACGCAAAAGAGGTCAGTTCAAGTACACATCCGACCGACAAAAAAACCGGCACAGCTTCCGCCATGCCGGTTTCTCGGTTTCGATGCTGGTACATCAATCCTCAGTCGCGATGATCTCTTTCTTATTATAAGATCCGCAGCTCTTGCAGACTCTGTGAGGCATCATCAATGCGCCGCACTTGCTGCACTTAACAAGAGTCGGAGCAGACATTTTCCAGTTCGCTCTTCTCTTATCTCTGTGGCTTCTGGAAGATTTGTTCTTAGGGCAAATAGACATCAGTACCACCTCCTTCTCTTCATAGTTCCTGAAACACGCACGCTTGATTATAGGAGAGTGGCACTCTGCTGTCAAGCATTTTTGTATCGTTTTCGCCGAGACCAGCGACGGAGTCCTGTCTCCCGGCTGCGAGCAAACGGTACCCCCCCGTCGCCTAACTACGGCCTGTGCAGTAACGCTTACTCTGCGGATACCAGCTCCAGGGTCTCCTGCGCGATGGCGAGCTCCTCGTTGGTGGGATATACGATCACCTTCACCTTGGATTCCGGCTTGGAAATCTCAGCGACAACGCCTCTGGCAGAGGCATTCTTCTCATCGTCAAATGCGATGCCGAGGTAGGTCAGGTAGCTGTAGATCAGCTTTCTGGACTCTACGTCGTTCTCACCGATGCCGGCCGTGAAGCAGATGACATCCACGCCGTTCATGGCAGCCGTGTATGCACCGATGTACTTGGCCACGCGGTAAGCCCATGCATCCAGCGCCAGCGTTGCCTTCTTGTCGCCTTCATGTCTTGCATTCCACAGATCGCGGAAATCCGAGGACAGATTGCCGGACAGTGCGTAGACACCGGATTCCTTGTTCAGAATCTGGTCTACCTCATATGCCGTGATCTCCTCCTTGCCGGCAATATAATCCACAACGGCAGGATCCAGATCGCCCGAGCGGGTTCCCATGATCAGTCCTTCCAGCGGCGTAAGGCCCATCGAGGTGTCTACGCACTTGCCGTACTCCACAGCGGACACGGACGCACCGTTCCCCAGATGGCAGACAATGGTCTTGAGCTCCTCCGGCTTTTTGCCGAGATAAGTGGCCACAGCCTTGGAGACATAGGAATGAGAGGTGCCGTGGAAACCGTAGCGGCGGATCTTGTAGGTATCGTAGTATTTCCACGGAATGGCATACATGTAAGCCTTTGCGGGCATGGTCTGATGGAAGGCCGTATCGAATACCGCCACCATAGGTGTATCCGGCATCAGGGCCTTGCACGCCAGAACACCGGTCAGATTCGCCGGATTGTGCAGGGGTGCCAGATCCGAAACCTCACGGATGGCCTCGATAACCTCATCGTTGATGATCACCGACTTTGTAAACTTCTCGCCGCCGTGTACAATGCGATGGCCGACAGCACCGATTTCCTTCAGGGACTTGATGACGCCGGTTCCCACGTCGGTCAGCGCATCCAGCACCAGGCTGATTGCCTTTTTATGATCCTCGATCTGTGTCTGCTGTTTGATCTTTCCGCTTTTCACGCGAAGATTTTCATAGGTGATCGCGCCGTCAATGCCGATCCGCTCGCACAGGCCCTTGGCAATGCACTCGCTCGTCTGTGTATCGATCACCTGGAACTTCAGGGAAGAGCTGCCGCAGTTAATGACCAGAATATTCATACTGTCCTTCTTTCTGTCCTTCAACGAATCACTGTGCCTGCACGGCGGTCAGTGCCACAACACCTACGATATCCTGCCAGAAGCAGCCTCTGGAGAGATCGTTCACCGGTCTTGCAATGCCCTGCAGCATCGGGCCGTAAGCATCGGCCTTGGCCAGGCGCTGTACCAGCTTATAGGCATTGTTGCCGCAGTCCAGGTTCGGGAACACCAGGATGTTGGCATGTCCTGCCACTTCGCTCCCCGGTGCCTTGGAGGCTGCAACGGAAGGAACGATGGCGGCGTCCACCTGCAGCTCGCCGTCGCATACCAGCTCCGGATACTGCTCATGGGCGATGCGCACCGCATCCACCACCTTGTCCACCAGTGCATGCTTGGCAGAGCCCTTGGTGGAGTGAGAAATGAAGGCAACCTTCGGATCGTCGGCCACCAGCTGACGATAGCTCTTGCTGGAGGCGTTCGCGATGTCTGCCAGCTGGTCGGAGGTGGGATCCTGGTTCAGACCGGAATCCGCAAAAATAAAGGTGCCGTTGTGACCGTACTCGCAGTTCGGAACATCCATGATAAAGAAGCCGGAAACCATCTTCGCATCCGGTGCCGTGCGCAGGATCTGCAGCGCGGGACGAAGCGTATTGGCCGTGGAATGGCAAGCGCCGGACACAAGGCCGTCTGCCTCGCCGTTCTTCACCATGATCACGCCATAGGTCGTATAATCCGTCAGCAGGGTTTCCTTTGCCTTCTCCAGTGTCATTCCCTTGTTCTTGCGGATCTCATAGAGAAGGTTGGCATATTTTTCCAGCTTCTCCGGGCTGTTCTGCGGATCCACAATCACGGCATCCGCCACGTGCACACCGTAGGACTTCGCATCGGCATGAATCTGCTCCGGATTGCCCAACAGAATCAGTCTGGCAATTTTCTGGCTGAGAATCTCCGCAGCCGCACGAATGGTGCGCTCGTCCTCTGCCTCCGGCAATACAATGGTTTTAACATTCGCTTTCGCGCGTTCCTTAATTCCGTCAATGAATGACATGGCTTCTCTTTCCTCCTTGCAAACGGTTGCACCTGCTTTTTCTGTGAAAGCGCTTCCATTATATCGTCACAAAATAGGGCGTTCAAGAGGAAACTATGTCAATTTTTTAACGTCAAAACTTTAACAGCCGCCGCACCTTCGCCTTGATCCGCTGCAGCGCATTGTCGGTGGATTTCGGGTCTTTTCCGAGCTTCCCGGCGATGGCATTGTAGTCCGGATCCTCCAGATACAATTCCAATACCTCCCGTTCCAGAGGACTGAGCACCTCGCGGATGACCCTCTCCAGCTCGCGCCCGCTTTCCTCCAGAATATATTGCTGCTCCGGGTCTTCCTCTTCCGAGGCCAGCATCGCCAGACAGCCTGTCCCCGTGCGGTATGCATCCGAATGGTCCCCGCCGTCCGTTCCCGTTCGCTGCGACATCATAACCGCATCGTAGGAAACCGCCTCGTTCAGCGGCTGATGCTTTTTCCTCCCCGCCGCCTCGATGGCCGCATACAGCTGCCGTGTGATGCAAAGGCCGGCAAAGGTGGCAAAGGAGGTCCCTTTTCCCGCGTCATAGTCACGCAATGCCTTGAACAGCCCCAGCATTCCCTCCTGAATCAGATCCTCCCGATCACCGCCGTCCGGCAGATAGAGGTTCGCTGTCTTGCTGCGGACCAGTCCCTTGTATTTCTCCATGAGAAAATCAGTCGCAGCGGAATCTCCGCCGCGACTGATGGCAATCAGTTCTTCATCGGTTCTGTTCTCAAACTGCCGCACTATACACTCCTCTGGCGCAGGATCTCATAGGACAGCACACCCATCGCAACCGATGCGTTCAGGGAGTTGATCTGTCCCTTCTGCGGAATCGCCGCAATGATGTCGCATTTCTCCTTGACAAGGCGGGAGACACCGTCCCCCTCGTTGCCGATGACCAGCCCGATGGATCCCACCAGATTCTGCTTCGTCATCGGCTCTCCGTTCATGTCCGCACAGACGAACCACATTCCCTTTCCTTTGAGCTCCTCAATGGTGGCGCTCATATTGGTCACCTTGGCAACCGGCGTATA
Source organism: Succinivibrio sp. (assembly GCA_963591995.1). Lineage (GTDB taxonomy): Bacteria > Bacillota > Clostridia > Lachnospirales > Lachnospiraceae > CAG-791. Next base: position 17,106 of record CAVAUJ010000005.1, on the reverse strand, counting down.
ATTCAATGCGCCTGCCGAGGCCTTGGCCACGGTCGGTGTCAGGCCGACCGCGCGGTCCTTCGGAATGATGACGCCGTGTGCGCCGACAACGTTGGCTGTCCGGATGATGGCCCCCAGATTGTGCGGATCCTCAATGTTGTCCAGCAGAATAAGGAAGGGATCCTCGTTTCTCTCCCGGGCCAGTGCGAACATATCCTCGATCTCGGCATAGTGATACGCTGCGATTACCGCGATCACGCCCTGGTGACTGCCGGTTTCCGACATCTGATCCAGCCGCTCTCTGGAGACATATTTGATCGGTGTCCCCGCCTTTGCCGCCGCGCGCTTGATGGTATTGACCGCACCGTCCTGACAACCGTCCAGCACGTACAGCCGGTCCACCGTTCTTCCGCTCCGAAATGCCTCGGTGACCGCATTCCGTCCCTCGGCGCGGCTCTCGTTCTCGCCGATCACAATGTTCTCATCCAGCTGGTAGTTCACATAGGAAGCGGCATTCTTCCCCGCACCTTTGCCGCGGTTTCCCCGGCGGCTTCCCGTTTTTTTGCCTTCCTTCGTGTCTGCGGCCGATTTCTCAGGCTTTTTCTGGCCCTTCTTGATGCCGGCCTCCTTCTCCGCCTGCTGCTGTTCCGCGAATTTGCGGTTCGAAAGCTTATGCCCGTTTCTGTCCATCTTGTATTCTTCCTTTATCCCTTCCAATCCATTCCGGTCCTTTGCATTCCCTCCTGCAGGAGCTCCAGGAAGCGCCCGGTCCTATCCTGCAGGTACAGATACCCGCACAGCGTCTCCAGGGCGGTTGCCTTGAGATACTCGTCCAGACTGGCATTTTTGGCATGATGACCCGGATTGGCATTGAGTCCTCTGTGGTAAATTCTCTGCTCCTCCTGCGTGAGGAGCTCCCGGATCGCATCCCCGATTCTGGCCTGCGCTTTAGCAGAAACCAGCCGCCCCGTCGCATCGTGGAGCTTCTGTGCCTGACGGTTGCCCTTGGAAACCACAATGGTCCGGACAATTGCCGAATAGACGCCGTCTCCCAGAAAGGCCAGCGCCAACGGCGAATACGTCCGGATATCCGCTGCCTTCTGCGGGAACACCGTCAGAATCTCCTGCCGGAAATTCAAAGCCGGCACCGCACTCTCCTCTCCCGGAGCCTCCTGTTCCTTCTGCGGCGCGCCGCTCTGCCTCAGATCTTCTTCCATTTCACCCCTTCACGAGTGTCCTCGAGCACAATGCCCTTTGCCTTCAGCTCGTCGCGGATTGCATCGGCACCGGCGTAGTCCTTTGCCTTCTTCGCCGCCGTGCGCTTTGCGATCATCTCCTCGATCCAGGCCGTCTCATCCTCCGTGGCATTGCTCTTCTTTTCCGTGATCAGGCCCAGTACATCGCAGAGCTCTCCCAGCTCTTCCTTGAGGCTCTTCATCAATTCCGCGGACGAACTCTCGGAAACGCCGGTATTGATCACCTTCACCAGATCAAACACGCCGGCCAGCGCATCGGCCGTATTGAAATCGTCGTCCATGGCCTTTTCGAACTCCGCGCGGCACGCTCCGGCCTCTTCCAGAACCTTCTGCTCCGCGTCCGTCAGGGCCGTCGCATTTCCGGACTTTTCGGCATTGGCCAGCCGGAAGCTCAAATTCTCCATGCAATTCACGATGCGCTCGTACGAAGCCCGCGCCGACTCCATCAGCTCCGCCGAGAAATTCAGCGGACTGCGGTAATGAGCACTCAGCATCAGATACCGCAGAATCTGCGGATCGTACTGGGCATCGATGTCCCGCACGGTCTTGAAATTGCCGAGGGATTTGGACATCTTGTGGTTGTCGATGTTCAGGAAGGCATTGTGCATCCAATAGTGAACAAAGGGCTTTCCGTTTGCACACTCCGACTGCGCAATTTCATTCTCATGGTGCGGGAAGATAAGATCCTCGCCCCCTGCATGGATGTCAATGGTCTCCCCCAGATACTTGCGCGACATGACGGAGCACTCAATGTGCCAGCCGGGCCGCCCCTGGCACCATGGAGATTCCCAATAGGGCTCCCCTTCCTTCTTGGGCTTCCAGAGAACGAAATCCAGCGGATCCTTTTTCTGGTCCTCGCCGGACACCGCAATTCCCCGCATGTTGAACTGCAGATCATTCAGGTTCTTGTGGGAGAGCTTTCCGTAGCTCCGGTCCTGCCGTACGGAAAAATAAACCGTTCCGTCCTCCACCACATACGCGAAGCCCTTGTCGATCAGCGTCTGAATCATGTCGATCATCCCCTGAATTTCCCGGGTGGCCTGCGGATGCGTCGTGGCCGGCCGCACATTCAGATCCGCCATGTCCTTTTTGCATTCTTTGATATAGCGCTCCGAAATGACCGCGGAATCCACGCCCTCCTCGTTTGCCTTTCGGATGATCTTGTCATCCACATCTGTGAAATTGGAAACGTAGTTTACCTGGTAGCCCTTGTATTCAAAATAGCGGCGAACGGTATCGAATACGATCATGGGCCGCGCATTGCCGATATGAATCAGGTTGTATACCGTGGGGCCGCAGACATACATGCTGACCTTCCCCTCCTCGATCGGTTTGAACTCCTCCAGTCTCTTGGTTTCGGTATTGTAAATTTCAATTGCCATGTACATCCTCCATCTTCCGGCAGGCTTCCGTCCATTCCGCCTCCCGTTTTCTCTGCTGCGCCCTCATCTCGCGAAGCTCATCCTGCAGCGCAATCAGCTGGTTGGTAAGCGCCGTCTGACCGCGGTTGAGACATTCGATGTCAATCCGCACCGGATCCGGAAAATTGACCTGATCCAGATCGTCGCACCCGTTTCCCAGCCGCGAATTTCCGGAGAAGGTCTTGACCACCCGTCCGGGAATGCCCACGACCGTGGAATTGGCCGGTACCTCCTGCAGAACAACGCTTCCTGCCGCGATGCGGCAGTTGTCTCCGATCCGGAAGGACCCCAGAACCTTTGCTCCGGCGCCGACCAGCACATTGTTGCCCAGCGTAGGATGGCGCTTTCCCTGCTCCTTGCCGGTGCCTCCCAGGGTCACCCCCTGGTACAGCGTACAGTTGTCGCCGATGACGGTCGTCTCTCCGATGACTACGCCGGTTCCGTGATCAATGAAGAGGCCCTTTCCGATCTGTGCGCCGGGATGAATCTCGATGCGCGTCTTCCGCGCGCTTCTCTGTGAGATCCAGCGGGCCCGGAAAAAATGTCCCTTCAGATATTGCCGGTGTGCTCGCCGATAGGACAGAATCGCCCAGAAGCTCGGATACAGGAAAACCTCCCAGATGCTGTGCAAGGCCGGGTCTCTGTCCTTTATGATCGCTATTTCCTCTTTTACTGTCTGTATCATCCCCATCGAGGATCTTCCTTCCTCGGCGGCCAGGGCCCGGAGGGTCTCCGGCCGGCCGTATCGAGGGTTCTCAAAACGTAACGAATCCGTGTCAGCTGCAGCAAGGTCACGGCTGACAGCCGGGGCAGCCGCCGCAGCCCCCCATTCCCTCCGTATTCAGCGCGATCTGCTGCGCAACCAGATCCCGCGGAGAGGTCAGAAGGCAGACTGCCTCGGAGGCAATTCCCTCTCCCCTGCCGGTGAAGCCAAGGTGCTCCTCGGTTGTCGCCTTGACGCTCACCTGGTCCGGCTCCAGATGCAGGGCAGCCGCAATGTTCGCGCGCATTGCATCAATGTGGGGCCGCATCTTCGGGGCCTGCGCAATGATGGTGGCATCGATATTCTCAATGAGGAAGCCCCGCTCTGCAAGGAGCTCTCCCACTCTCACCAGGAGCTTTAACGAATCGGCTCCCTCCCAGGCAGGATCGGAGTCCGGGAACCACTTCCCGATATCGCCCAATGCAGCCGCTCCCAGCAGCGCATCCATAACGGCGTGGAGCAGTACATCCGCATCCGAATGCCCGAGGAGGCCCTTCTCATACGGAATCTCAACGCCGCCGATGATGCATTTGCGGCCTTCCGTCAATCTGTGTACATCATAACCCGTACCAATCCGCATTTCCTATCTCCGTACTCGTAGCTTAATGGTGGAACCGGCTTCGTGGCAGATCCGCTTAATGGTGGAACAGGCGAAGGCCCGTAAAGCACATCACCATGTCATGACGATCCGCTGCCGCAATCACATTGTCGTCGCGGACGGATCCGCCCGGCTCCGCCACATATTTTACACCGCTCTTAAAGGCGCGCTCGATGTTGTCGCCAAAGGGGAAGAACGCATCCGATCCCAGCACCACGTCCGTGTTCTGCGACAGCCACGCCTTTTTCTCCGCTGTGGTGAACACCGGGGGCTTCTCGGTGAATACCCGCTGCCAGCTCCCCTCCTCCAGAAGATCCTCGTATTCCTCTCCGATGTAAAGATCAATGGCGTTGTCCTTATCCACGCGCTTTGCATCCTCACGGAAGGGAAGAGAGAGAACCTGCGGCGACTGACGGAGCCACCAGTTGTCGGCCTTCTGCCCGGCCAGTCTGGTGCAATGGATGCGGGACTGCTGTCCTGCGCCGATGCCGATGGCCTGTCCGCCCTTGACATAGCAGACCGAATTCGACTGGGTATACTTGAGCGTGATCATGGCAATGGCCATGTCGTCGATCACGGCATCCGGAAGCTCCCGGTTCTTCGTCACGATGTTCCCGAACAGGCTCCGGTCAATGACCAGATCGTTGCGTCCCTGCTCAAAGGTGACGCCGAAGACCTGCTTATGCTCTACCGCAGCGGGCCGGTATTCCGGATCGATCTGCAGAATACAGTAATTGCCCTTTTTCTTGCTCTTTAAGATTTCGAGTGCCTCCTCGTCGTATCCGGGGGCAATGACTCCGTCGGATACCTCCCGGTGGATCAATCTTGCCGTTGCCGCATCGCACGGATCGGAGAGCGAGATAAAATCCCCGAACGAGCTCATCCGGTCCGCTCCCCTCGCTCTCGCATAGGCGCTGGCCAGAGGCGTGAGCTCTCCCATATCCGCCACCCAGTAGATGGCAGCCTCCACGTCCGACAGCGGCAGACCGATCGCCGCTCCCGCAGGAGAGACGTGCTTGAAGGAGGCCGCAGCCGGCTTTCCGGTGGCTCTCTTCAGCTCGGAAACCAGCTGCCAGCCGTTCAGCGCATCCAGCAGATTGATGTACCCCGGACGTCCGTTCCGAACCGTGACCGGAAGCTCACCGCCGTTTTCCATGTATACTCTTGCAGGCTTCTGATTGGGATTGCAGCCGTATTTCAATTCCATTGCATTCATGAGGTCATCCTTTCTGATTGTCCGCGTTGTCATAGATCCCGGTACGTCAGACGTTCCGGTTGATGATTCTGGTCTCTGTCTCCCCCGATGCAAGGTCGATGAATCGTGTGAACAGCGACACCTTATTGTCTTCGTTGAGGGCCGCCCAGATGCGATTCGTAAATGCATCGATGCTGCCCGTGAAATCCTCATCGAACACACAGGAAAGCGGCTCTCCGGCAAAGGACGGCAGCGGATTGCCGTCGTTCTCATAGGTGGAGAGGAAGCGTCCTCTTCCGGCCTTTGGATTCTCGTAGGCAAAGGTGTAACGAAGCGAAGTCTCCGGGTCCCCGGCGTCGGTCTTCAGAATGGACATGGCATAATTGCACCGGCCCTCCTCGATGTGCAGCACGGCGGAAATCCGCGGCGTATAGTTGGGGCCGTCCGGCTCGAATTCCCGGCTCCGCAGGGACTGCTCAAAGGTCAGCTGATGATCCATGCCCTCGTAAATGGTGTCCGTCTGATCCCCGTTGCTGACAATCGTCTTGTTGCCCAGAACCCGCACCGGTGCGTAGATGATCAGGCTCGGATCCTCCATTTTCGCAGGATCAAAGGCCTGCGTCCGGATTCCGTCGCCCTCTGTCACGAAGACACGGTTCCGGCTGTTCTCGCTGCGCCCCATGATAAAGTAGGCAATCACCGCCTTTTGTCCGTCCATGGATTTGCCTACCAGAATCCCGCGTCCGGGATAACTGCGCTCTCTCAATCTCTCTTCCAGATTCGTCATACGGTCCGCCTTTCCCTGCATATGCACTCGCAGGCAGCTGCTCGTCTGCCTGTCCTCAACTCATTTTCCCGCGCATTCTCCGCGCGTTGGCGATTCCATTCTACCTTGAAGCGGAACCTGCCGCAACGTCAATTCCCAGCGGCTCTCGATGCACAGCCTCTCGCCCGTGAAGGGCTGGCGGCATTCCACCGATACCGCATGCAGGAGCGCGTGGTCATCGCCCTTTGCCATGGATTTGACATGCTCCGCATTCTCCTGCGCTTTTATTCCATACAGCGTATCTCCCGCAAGGGGGTGCCCCGCGCCCGCCAGATGGACACGGATCTGGTGCGTGCGTCCCGTATCAATGCGGCAGCGCAGCAGGGAACGCCCCTCTGCCGGATCCTCCCCTATGACCTCATAGTGTGTCACCGCCCGAAGCCCGGTTCCCTTTCGGCAGGTGCGCATTTTCATCAATACGCCCGGCACTTTTTCCATATCATCGTCCAGCGTCCCGCTTTTGCATCCTTCCGGGAACACCCCCTCGCAGACCGCCTCATAGGTGCGGACGAATCCGCCCTCCTGCCGCTGTCTCTGGAGCCTTGCCGCCGCTGCCCGGTTTCTGGCGAACACCAGAACGCCGGAGGTCTCCTTGTCCAGCCGTCCGATGATTCGAAGTCCCGAGGTTGCATCCTGCAGATATGCCGTCAGATAATTGGCGATCGTATCCGTATAGTGGCCGGGGCAGGGATGCACCACCTCTCCCGCCAGCTTATCCACGGCGACGAGATCCTCGTCCATATACAGAAGACGCACCTCTCCCGGGACAGGGATCAGCTTCGATGCATCGGCATCCTCCGGCAGCCGGATCTGAAGGGTCTCTCCCGGCCGCATCCGCTCCGTCACACGGATGGGCACTCCGTCGCAGGTGATGCCGTGATCAAGAAATTTCGCTCCGCTGATTTCATGACCGGTCACACGGACGCACTCCTTCAGCACCAGATTGACCAGCCCTCCTGCGGTCCGTTCCAGATCCTCTTCCCGCAGCACATAGCGCAATATTTTCTCCACGATACCTTCCGTCCGCTCCTGCAGCCGCTCTTTACCGAAGGGCTGCCGTCCCCGCTACAATCTGCATGACCATGTCCTCCAGCGCATGTCCCCGTTCGCGGAAGGTCAGATCGGCATATTTCTCATACAGCGGGACCCTTTCCCGATAGAGATCCTCCATCGTCTGTCCGTCCCGCAGTGTCACGCCGCGGTTTCTGGCATCGTGGAGGCGTTCGCTGAGCATGTCATAATCAATCTCCAGGTAAAGGATCGTGCCGAGCTGCCGCAGATGCTCCATGGCCTTTTCCCCGTAGATGATGCTGCCTCCCGGCGCAATCACCGTGCGGCGGCAGTCCAGAGACAGTGCCGTCTCCTCCTCCAGCGAAAGGAAGCCGTCAATTCCCAGCTTGTCCATGAGCTGGTGAAGCTTTTTCCCGGTCTTCTTCTGCATCACAAGATCAAGGTCCACGAAGTCATACCCGATGGCCTTGGCCAGGATGATCCCAACGGTGCTCTTGCCCGATGTCGGCATGCCGATGAGGATAAGATTGTCGCCGCAGTCTCTTTTCATTCTGTTATCCAACTCAGTCCTTCCCGCCGCAGCACGTCTGCGGCTGATTTGCGCAGCCTTCGGTTACATCGGTTTTTAAGCCGTGGAATTGCAGCCCTGCCCGAAGATCGCGCTCCATCGTTTCCCGCAGCTCTTCCATTCCGCTGAATTTCTGCTCCCTTCGCCGGTATGACAGGAGCGACGTTGTGATCACGCGCCCGTAGAGATCCCCCGTATAGCCGTACAGGTGGGTTTCCACCGTCACCGCGCCGGCGCAGGACACCGTCGGCTTGCAGCCGATGTTGGTCATTCCCGGATAGTCTCTGCCATCCACGTGCACCGTCGAATAATAGACGCCCCGGGGCGGCAGCAGCTTGTCGGATTCCGGAATCTGATTCACGGTGGGAATCCCAATGGTCCTGCCCACCGCATTGCCGTGAAGGACCGTACCCAGAACCTGATAGGGACCGCCAAGGCAGTCCGCCGCTTCCTCCATCCGCCCCTCCCTCACGAGATTCCGGATTAGGGTCGAGCTGATATCCTGTCCCTTGTATTCCACCTTGCCGATCTCCCTGGTGACAAAGCCGCACGACGGGGCCATTTTGCGCAGCAGGGCAAAATCTCCGCGGCCCAGGTCGCCGTAGGACAGATCCGGTCCTGCCGCCACCAGTCCGGCATGGAGCCTTCCCTGCAGAATTTCCCTCACAAAGCGTTCCGGCTCCATAGAGGCCATCTCCCTGCCGAAGGGCAGCTCGACCAAAAGCTCCACCCCCGCGCGGTCAAAGGCCCTTCGCTTCTCCTCTCTTGTCGTGAGCACGCCCCCGTCCAGTCTGCCGAAGAACACCTCCGGCAGCGGATCAAAGGTCACAACACAGGGAATCCGCCCGTCCTGCTGCAGAATCTCCTCCAGAATTCTGCGGTGTCCGCGGTGCAGCCCATCGAATTTGCCGATGGTGACCGCCGTTTTAACCGTTGTATGAAATTGCGATAAATCCGTTATGATCTGCATAGCTGCCTGTCGTTTCCCCTGGAGTCTGTGTCATGGAACATCTTCGTCGGAAGAATCCTGCGGCGATCCTCCTCGTAGTGGTACAGTGCGTAGAAGTTCCCCTTCTCGTCATAAACCCGTATGCGCTCCTGCTGCGGCAGAATCCCTTCCGCCGTGTTGTCCCCCGAAAGCGCATTGCCGTTCCGCAGATATTTCATGTCCCTTTCCAGAACATGCAGCGCCGGTGCATCGGCAAAAAAGGAATCCACCGGAATCAGCCGCTCTTCCACCGCCGCGAACCCGTCTCTTCGGATGCTCTCCTCCAGCTCGCTGAGCCGTACGGCCCGGTCCAGGGAAAAATCTCCGACTCTGGTCCGCAGGAGATGGTCCATGGTGCCCCCGACGCCCAGCGCTGCTCCGATGTCCTCGCAAAGCGTGCGGATATAGGTTCCCTTGGAGCAGACGATCCGCAGCATGACATAGGGCAGCGAGATGCTCTGCACCTCCAGCTCCCGGATGGTGATCTCCCTTGGCTTTCGCTCTACGGTCTGTCCCTCTCTTGCAAGCTCATAGAGACGTTTGCCGTTGGACCATACCGCGGAATACATCGGCGGGATCTGGCAGATTCTGCCGGTGAACCGCTGTGCCGTCTCGAGGATTCTCCTCTCGGCCTCCTTGGTCGCCTCTTCCTTCGCTGCAGCGTCCCCCCCGGCATCCTGCCCGCCTGCGGTGTCCCGGCCGAGGCGACGGAGCAGCTCCTCCTCCGAAATCTGCGAGAGGACCGTCCCTGTCATATCCTGTGTGTCGGTCACCGTCCCCAGCCGGAGCCTTGCCACATATTCCTTATCTCTGTCCGCGATCAGCTCCGCCACCTTTGTGGCATTTCCCAGGCAGACCGGCAGAACGCCCTCCGCCATGGGATCCAGTGTCCCGGTGTGCCCGATGCGTCGCATGTGCACAATGCCGCGGAGCTTCGCCACCGCATCGCTCGATGTATAATTCTGCTCCTTATTGATCACCAGCATGCCGCAGAAATGATTTTCCACCCGTGCCGCCATTCTGTCCTCTCTGTTATCCGTTAATTGCTGCGGAAGCTCTCCGGACATCCGGGCCTTCCCGGCTGTCCTCTTCCTTTAATTCTGCAGCACGCCGTTTGTCTTGAGCTGCTCCTCGATCAAAGGAGAGAGACTGTTCACAATGTCATGATACGTGCCGTTGCTGGTAAAGCCCGCCGCCCGGGCATGACCTCCGCCTCCGTAAAGCGCAGCCAGCTCCGCAACATCCACCTCGCCCGTGGAGCGCAGGCTCACCTTGTACGACATCGGATCGATGGCGTACATGAAGATCGCGCAGCACACGCCCTCGGTATGTACCAGCTCCGAGGCAATTCCCTCCATATCCTTGCTGGTCGCCCGGTAGAACCGCATGGTCTGCCGGTCAATTCTGCTGACAATGCAATGGCCGTCCAGAAACCGCACACTCTCAAGGAGTGCCCGCCCGAAAATCTGCTGCTGGACGTAGGTCTTCTCGTAGAACACCTCGCGGACAATCGCCGAAAAGTCAAAGCCGTAGGTGATCAGCTTCCCGGCAATCTCCATGGTCCGGCGGCCGGTGTTGGAATAGGCGAAAACACCGGTATCCGTCACCATTCCGACGTAAAGATTCTGTGCCACCTCGGCATCGATCCGCTCCTCTTCCATCGTAAGATAGACCAGCTCGCAGGCACTGCTGGCGCTCGGGACGACGAGGTTGACATCTCCGCACCCTTCACTGGTCTTGTGGTGGTCAATGTTGATCCGCTTGCGCGCCTTCATGAAAAGATCCAGGGCGTCTCCCAGCCGTTCTTTTTCACAGTCAAGGCAGAGGAAGGCGTCGTAATGCCCGACATCCGTTTTGCAGCTGTGCCGGATTTTCTCCGCGCCCTTGATGCAATGCTCCAGGCTTTCCGGAAAATCCTCCAGAAAAACGTCGATCCTTGCCTGCGGCATTGCCTTTTCCAGATACCGTGCCATTCCCATACAGGAGCCGACACAGTCTCCGTCCGGATTGATATGCCCGCTGATGCCGATGGTCCGGCAATCCTTCACCTCTTCCAGAATGTTCATTCCTCCGCACCCTCTCTCTCATCCGCGTAGGCGCTGGTATCGTTGATGTCGATTCCCCGCGCCCTGCGCTCCAGCTCGGCCGCCTCGTCCTGTGCCTTTACCTCGTCGATGCGATGCCCCATCTCCACGCCGTAGGCAATGGAATCATCCTCGAGGAAATGCAGCTCCGGCGTATTGCGCAGATTGACCCGATGCGCCAGCTCTGCGCGGATAAAGCCGGAGGCACTCTGCAGCCCCTTCATGGTCCGGAGCCTTTCCTCTTCGCTTCCCAGAACGGAAATCCAGATCTTGCAGTTCTTCAGATCCGGCGCCACCTCCACCTCGATGACCGAGGTCATGGGAGAAATCCGCGGATCCTTGACATCCCGAATGATACCGGCAAGGCTCTTGCGGACTTCATCGTTGATTCTTCTGTTCTTCACACTGTTCTTTCTCATGCAAGCCTCCTTTAACGGCAAGCCTCCTGTCAGCGGACGGCAAAGCCGCAGCGCACTGCCGAATGCAGCGCTCTGCGGCCTTGCGACATCTGCGTCAGCAGACACATATCATCCCGTAACGTTCTCTCTGGGTTTATGCCTTTTCCTTCGCTTTTCTGGCCGCTTCCTTCTCCTTGCGGGCAATCACTTCTTCTCTGGGCACCTCAACCATCTTGTACGCCTCAATCTGGTCGCCCACATTCATGGCGTCAAAATCATCAAATACCAGACCGCAGTCGTAGCCGGCCTTGACTTCCTTCACGTCATCCTTAAAGCGCTTGAGGGATGCCAGTCCACCCTCGAAGATCTTCTCACCGTCTCTTGTGATGCGAACGGTGCAGCCCTTTTCAATCAGGCCGTCCAGTACCATGGAGCCGGCGATGTTGCCGATCTTTCCGGACTTGAACAGCTGACGGACCTCGGCATGACCGATGACCTTCTCCTCATATACCGGCGCCAGCATGCCGTTGAGGGCGGCATTGACGTCATCAATGGCCTGATAAATGACCTTGTACAGGTGGATCGACACACCGTTGTGCTCGGCGATGGATTTCGCCGTGGAATCCGGGTGTACGTTGAAGCCGATGATGGCCGCATTGGAGGCCGCCGCCAGATCCACATCGGATTCCGTGATGTTGCCGGCCGCACTGTGGATAATGCGCACCTTGACTTCGTCGTTGGAGAGCTTCTGCAGTGAGCCGCAGAGTGCCTCCACCGAGCCCTGAACGTCGGCCTTGACGATGAGCTCCAGCTCCTTCATCTTGCCCTCGCGCATCTGATCGAACAGATCCTCCACGTTCATGGACATGACGTTCTCTTCCACCAGCTCTTCCTTATGCTGCGCCTTATAGGTCTGTGCATAGGTCTTGGCCTCATCGTTGTTCGGATGTGCCACGATAACCTCGCCCGCACCCGGTACATCGGAAAGTCCCAGCACCACCACGGGATCGGAAGGGCCCGCTTCCTTTACGTTCTTGCCCTGGTCGTTGATCATGGCGCGAACCTTGCCGAAGGCGGGACCGGCAGAGATGAAGTCGCCCACATGGAGCGTTCCCTTCTGCACCAGCACGTTCGCCACCGGACCGCGGCCGCGGTCCAGCTTGGCCTCCAGAACCAGGCCTCTGGCCAGACGATCCGGATTTGCCTTGAGCTCCATGACATCCGCCTGCAGCAGGATCGTATCCAGAAGCTCGTCGATTCCCTCGCCGGTCTTGGCGGATACCGGAACGAATTCCGTCTGCCCGCCCCATTCCGACGGAATCAGCTCATATTTCGACAGCTGCTCCTTCACCTTGTCCGGATTGGCATCTGCCTTATCGATCTTATTCACCGCAACGATGATCTCAACGCCGGCCGCCTTTGCATGATTGATGGCTTCCACCGTCTGCGGCATTACGCCGTCATCCGCCGCAACAACCAGCACAGCGATGTCCGTGGATTGCGCGCCGCGCAGACGCATGGCTGTGAAGGCCTCGTGACCGGGTGTATCCAGGAAGGTGATGGAACGATCCTGCACCGAAACCGTGTACGCACCGATGGCCTGCGTGATGCCGCCGGCCTCCTTCTCCGTCACTCTCGAATGCCGGATGAAATCCAGAATAGAGGTCTTGCCGTGGTCGACATGGCCCATGACGCAGACCACGGGAGCTCTGGACGTCATATTGTCCTCTGACTCCTCTTCCTCCTTGAGCAGCTCCTGGATGACATCGACCTTCTCCTCCTTCTCGCAGAGGATATCGTAATCGGCGGCGATGTTCTCTGCCTCCTCATAGGTCACTTCCGAGTTCACGGTCATCATTCTGCCTGCGAGGAAGAGCTTCTTGATGAGCTCCGCAGCCTTGAGGTGCATGGCCTCCGCCAGATCGCCGATGGTGAGCTTCTCCGGAATGGTGATCACCTTGATCTGCTCCTCCGGCGCCTCCAGCTTCTCTACAACCGGCTTGATGAAGCGTCCGGAACGATTCCGGTTCTCTCTCTTCTCGTTCTGTTCAAAAGCAACGTCCTTCTTGTTGTGACGATCTCTGCCGCTGCCCGCCGAATTCCTTCTCTTATTGCCGTTGCCTGCACCGGATGCAAAATCCGATGTGCCCCCGTTGCTGCCGGCACCGCCAAAGCCTCTGCCCGGTGCTCCCGAACGACCGTTCTGTCCGGGACGCCCGTTTCCTGCGAAGGCCCCGGGTCTTCCCGGTCCTCTTCCTCTGTCGTTCTGGCCGCCGGCATAGGAAGGTCTGCTCCCGTTCCGGTCCCCGGCTCCCGCAGGCCGCCGTGACTGCCCGGCATTCTGCCCGTAGCCGCTCCTTTGTCCGTTTCTGCCCGTTCCCTGGCCGCCGCGGTTCTGGCCGCTGCCCTGGCCGCCACGAGCGTTGCCGCTCGTGGCGGAGGAACCGTAGCCGTCATAATGCTTGTGAATGATGATGGTCGGCATGCCGTCGCTGATGGACGGAATCCGGTTCTTCTGCTCCGGAGCCTTTTCCTGTTTTTCCGGCGCCTTTCCCGGCTTTTTGTCTGCAGCCGGTCTTGCCGCTGCCTTCTCCTGCTCTGCGGCGGCAGGCTTCTGGACCGACGGAGCCGGCGTCTCCTCTGCGCTCTCCTGCCGGCGCACAGGCTGTGCCTGCGCCGTTTCCTTTGCCGCCGTCTCTCCCCGGACCTCCTTTGCGGCCCCGGCTGCAGCTGCCTTTTCCTCTGCAGGTGCGTGGGTGCTCTCCGCACTCGCTGCCGCAGGGCTCTGCGCGCTTCGGATTTCCTTTACCTCCGGCGCCTCCTGCACCGGCGGCTGCGGATTCTCCGCGGCCGCTGCCGGCTTCGCGCTGACAGGCGCTGCCGTCTTCATCTCTGACGGCTTCCGATAATCCGTGCTCATCTGTGAAGGAGCCGTCTTGGGCTTGATCGGACGATATGCGCCCTGCTGGGCGTTCTGGGCCGGCCGGGAGGCCCTGCTGCCGGCTTCCGCCTGCTTGCCCCGTCCCGAACCGCCTGCGGAATAACCGCCGGCGCTGTGCTGCTTGCCCGCGTTGTTACCGCCGGTAACGATGATAATCTTCTTCTTCTTGACCGGTGTTGCCACCTTCCGGACGACCTTCCTGCCGTCTGCCGTTTCCGCTGTTCCCTCCTTTGCAGGAGCCTTCGCAGCGGCATCCTTTTTGCCAAAGTGCTTCTCCACCAGCTTGACGGCCTCGTCGCTCAGGCTGTCGGTCGCCTTGACATCAATACCGTGTCCCGTCAGGAAGGAGGCAAGCTCGCTTTTCTCTACGCCGTAATTCTTTATCACTTCACTGATTCTCATTCTCGCCATCATTCCCTCATTTCTTTCTCCTGCAGATCCAGCAGCTGCTGCATGGCGTCCGCAAATCCTGCATCGGTTATGGCAACACAGGATCGCAGACCCTTTCCCATTGCCGCTCCCAGCTCTTCCTTTGTTCCGTATTCACACACCGTCACATGATAGGTGCTGCATTTATCTGTCACCGTTTTGCGGCTGTTCCTCTCTGCATCCTCCGCCAGAAGAACCAGTCTGGCCTTCCCGCTTCGCACGGCTTCCTCCGTGAGAAAAGTACCGCTCTTTACCCGACCCGCCTTTTCGGCAAGACCGAGGAGCCGGTATATCTTCTGATGGGCAGCATGCCGGTCGATGTTCCTCGTTTCTCTCTCCATCAGGTGCCCTCCATCAGATATTCCCGCAGCTCCTGCGTGATACGCTCCGCCGTCTCCGGGGAAACCTCTGCATGAAAGACTCTCGTCAGGGCCCTTCTCTTCAGAGCCTTCTCGAGGCATTCCTGCGTGCGGCACAGGTACGCGCCGCGTCCGTTGGCTCTTCCGGACGGATCCAGCCTCAGCCCGCCCTCCGGCGGTCTCACCACGCGGATCAGCATGTTCTTATCTCTGCATGCGCCACAGCCAATGCAGGTGCGCATCGGAATCTTTTTCGGCATGTATGCCGGCCTTTCTGCCGCTGCTTGCGGCGTCCGTTTACGGATGTGCTGGTGCTGCAGGCCGTATCAAAGCGTCTCTTCCACGACGGGAGACTCCTCGGTTGCCTCCTCTTCGGCATCCTCAAGGGACTCCTCTGTTTCAAATCCCTCATCCTCCGGTACATCCAGAGGAGCAGTCTCCGCCATCTCCTCAGCACCCTCTTCCGGAAGCTCTTCATAGGATTCATAGGCATCCTCATCCAGCGGATTGCCGTTCTCATCCACGGGATTGCCGTTCTCATCCACGTACTCGAACTCTTCCTCGTCGCCGTCCATGTAGTCCTCGTAACGGAAGCCGGGCGCATTCTTGGCCTGCGTCTCGTCCTTGATGTCGATCTTGTAGCCCGTCAGTCTGGCCGCCAGCCGCGCGTTCTGACCTTCCCGTCCGATGGCAAGAGAGAGCTGGTAATCCGGTACCACGACCTTGGCGCTGTGCTCCTCCGGATCCGCGAAGACCGCCACGATCTTTGCAGGGGACAGGGCATTCTGGATCAGGTTGCCCGGATTGTCATCCCAGTTCACGATATCGATTTTCTCACCGCCAAGCTCTTCCACGATGTTGTTGACGCGCGTGCCGTTCAGACCGACGCAGGCGCCGACCGGATCCACATTCGGGTTGTTGCTCCACACGGCAATCTTCGTGCGGCTCCCTGCCTCTCTGGCAATGCTCTCGATCGTCACGGTGCCGTCGCGGATCTCCGCAACCTCCTCTGCGAACAGTCCCTTTACGAGGTCCGGATGCGTGCGGGATACGAGAATTCGGGTTCCGCCCTTTGCCGTCTTGCGCACATCCACCACGTACACGCGGATGCGGTCGCCCACGCGCAGATTCTCCGTGGGCACCTGCTCCTTCTCGTTCAGCATGCCTTCCGCCTTCATGTTGCCTTCCAGCGTGCCCAGATTCACCGTCCAGCTGCGCCCCACCTGCCGCTGCACCACACCGGTAACCACGGTCTTGAGCTTTCCTTCAAAATAATTATAAACCGCGTTGCGCTCTTCCTCGCGAATCTTCTGCAGGATCACGTTCTTGGCGATCTGCGTCGCAATCCGTCCGAAGGACTTGCTGTTGAAGTCCACGCGCACCACGTCGCCGATCTCTCCGAGGATATGCTGCTCCTTCGCCTTCTCTGCCGTGATCTGATATTGGTCATCCTCGACTTCGTCATCGGAGGCCACAATGGTTTTCTCGGCCCAGACGTGATATTCAAAGGTGTCCCGATCCATCTCAACCTTGACATTGTCTGTCTTGCCGAAATTGCTCTTGCAGGCAATGACCAGTGCGGATTCAATGGCGTCGAACAGAGTGTCGGCACTGATGTTCTTCTCCTTCTCCAACACTTCCATTGCAAGTTTCAGTTCTTCATTCATGATGACCTCCTAAGTTATCTCAAGAAAATCGGCAATTGTCCGACTCCGTCAGAATGTAACCTTCAGGCGCAGCTTCGCCACATCCTTGCGCGGCAGAACAAGATCCTCCTGCGGGTTTCCCTTTGCGTCCGCTCTGCCGATGGTAATGCTCTCCTTGTCAAAAGCCTTCAGAACTCCCTCGAATTTCTTGTTCTTGTCCTCCCAGGGAACAAAGGTGGTGCCCTCCACCTCCATGCCGACGCTGGCCGCAAGGTGACGGTCTTTGCTCAAGGTTCTTCCGAGCCCCGGGCTGGAAACCTCCAGGGTATACGCCTCCGGAATCGGATCCGTATCATCCAGTGCATCCGAAAGCTCCCGGCTCACATCCACACAGTCGTCAATGGTGACGCCTCCATCCTTGTCGATGTATGCGCGCAGATAGTACTCCTGCCCTTCCTTCACGTACTCCACATCGTATATGCGAAGATTCCGGGAAGAGACAATGGGCTCCAGGAGCTGCTCCACCATTTCCTCAATTTCCTTCCGTTTCGCCATGTCGCCCTTCCTGTGCCGCAGCATGTTTGCGGTGCTTCACGAAAAAGAGTGGACCGGAAAGGCCCACTCTCAATGTCAACTCTGATTTA
>CAVAUJ010000004.1:62839-65474 GCA_963591995.1 Succinivibrio sp. | reverse complement strand
GTTAATCGTCCTCCCGGAGCTTTACCGCGTTGGCGGCGCCGCGCCGCCGGTCCTCCTCCACGGCAGCGTAGTGCTTACGCGTGGTGTTGACGTCCTTATGTCCCAGCACGTCAGCCACCAGATAGATATCGCCGGTTTCCCGGTACAGACTGGTGCCATAGGTGCTGCGGAGCTTATGCGGTGTGATCTTTTTGAGCGTTGTGACGCGGGAAGCATATTTCTTTACAAGCTTTTCCACAGCGCGGACGGTGATGCGCCGATTCTGAAGAGAGAGAAAGAGAGCATTCTCGGAGCCCTCCAGAGGGAGGATGTGCCTTCGCTGCTCCAGGTAGGCATCGAGAGCCTCCGCCACCTCATCGCCGAAATATACGATGGCATCGTAGCCGCCCTTCCGGTGCACCTTCAATGCATTTTCGTCGAAATTGACGTCGGTCAAATCCAGCCCAACACATTCGCTGACGCGGATTCCGGTACCCAGAAGGAGCGTCAGCAATGCGGCGTCGCGCACGGCGGTCTTGTTGTGATATCGGCGTTCGGATGCGGTGAGACCGCTGCCGTCCTCCACCTGATCCAGGAGCTTTGCCACCTCGTTCGGCTCCAGCCGGATGATGGGCTTTTCGTGGAGCTTCGGCATGGGAATGAGGGAGGCAATATCCCGGTCAATGAGCTCGGACTGGAAAAAATAGTGGTACATGCTGCGGATCGCGGAGAGCTTTCTGGCCTTTCCGCGCTCATCGTTTGTATAGGTCTTGCCGTTCTTTACGTAGTAGGTGGTCCACTCCATGAATTCTTCGATGTCGGATTTCTGCAATTGATCCAGAACGGAGAGCGGAAAGTCGGAAACCGGCATGCGGGAGAGCTCCGGATTGCTGTCGTGCAGGTATTCAAAAAAAACACGGAGATCATAGGCGTAGGCCAGTCTGGTACGGCTGCCGGTGCTGTCGGAAATCCCGCGGAAAAACTGACGGCAAAAGTGCGGGAGCTCCTCCAGCAGCGCACGCATTTTCATTGTGTTCCGGATATCGATTTCCTGCGAATAGGACTCTGCCTGCACATCGGATTTTGACGCATTCATCATTGGTGCATTCATCATTGCTTTAAGGTTACCTCGGTCAACGTCCTGCGTGTTTGAGACGGGCATAGGCATGGACATAGCTGTCACGGTCTGTGGCGGCATGCTCGGGATGAAGAGGAGGAACCTCTCTCGTAATGCCCGCAACCTTTGCAAGCAAAGCGGCGCGGCACCCCTTTTCGAGTACCATGGCGACGGCGGCGGTGTCATCCTGCGAACTGCCGGTGCAGATGGCGCCCTTCCCGCGGAGCAATACGGCATTGCGCTCCTGCAGGGCCTTGCGGAGCTCTGCTTCACCGGCAGACTCCGGCAGAAGATAAAGGGATACGCCGGCAATCTGCGCAAGGTCGTCGATGTAGGGGAACAGCTCGGGGACGGCAAGCCTCGAGGCCGAGACGGTAAACGGCGCCTGTGAGAGCACAGCAAAGGAATCGGAAGAGATTGCGGCGCAGTCCACGGGCCGGCAATAAGCGGAGTAGTCACTGCCGCAGCGGTCAACGGCATCCATCTCCTCTTCGGAGGGCAGAATGAGCTGATAGGCCGGGCTGCTGCGCAGCATGGAACGGAAGCGCGCCTTGGAAACGGCCTCCAGCGCGTGGGCGATGGCAAAGGCATCCGCATAATCCGTCCCCATGCATTCTGCACCGTGATTGGCCATGAGCAGGGCAGTAG
This sequence comes from Succinivibrio sp., assembly GCA_963591995.1. GTDB lineage: Bacteria > Bacillota > Clostridia > Lachnospirales > Lachnospiraceae > CAG-791. Next base: position 63,730 of record CAVAUJ010000004.1, on the reverse strand, counting down.
AGGAGGGATACCGGCGGATGGCATCGGTGACATTGTCGCTGAGCTCCTGCGACCCGTTCAATCCATAGGCGGCGGTCGGAACCTGCGGACCCAGCGTGCGGGCAAAGCCCATGGCCTCCGGGATGTTCTCGATGGATTCTCCGAGAATGCTCAGCGCAGAGGCGTAGCTTTGATGCGTATGAATGACAAAATTCACATTCGGCCGCAGACGATAGGCATCCGCGTGGATCCATTTCTCACTGGAGGGCTTCCAATCACCTTCATAGCTGCAGTCAGCGATGTTGGTGATGACGATTTTCTCCGGCGTCAGATCCTCATAGGCCAGCCCGCTTGGTGTGATGACGAATTGTGTATCGCTGATGCGGGCACTGATGTTGCCCCAGGTTCTTGCAATCAGGCCGGAAGAGAGGAGCTCAAGCCCTGCCTTGATGACCAGTTCTCTGGCTTCCTGCAGTTCATATGCCATGGAATTTTTCTCCTTTCGAGTGCCATGGAATTCTTCTCCATTCGAGGCTGCGCGAATCCGTTTCGCAGACAGCCGATACCGATATTTTAATGCTGCGAGACGGAATGTGCCATGGCAGATGGATAGATTTTCATGTCTGCCCGTTCCCGGAGTTACGGGACGGACGCCAGCCAAGCGACGGGATGGCGGAGAATGTCCGGATCAGAGGCCTCGCAAGGCCATTGATCGGACAACTCCGCCGGGACCCGTCGCGTTAATGGTGAGTGAACGGCAAAGTAATGTAGAAAGGACAAACGATGGGGAGCATAAACCATTGACTGACTTGGATTAACCAAAATGGTCAGCGAGTCAAACCAAATCGGTCAACGCCTTCTGCGGCAACAAATCGCAAAAATGTCCGCAATCCCTGCATTGACTTTGCAAGG